>JAIOAS010000046.1:0-8476 GCA_019873725.1 Chloroflexota bacterium
ATGATAATCCGAGACTATATCAATTGGATGAAAACGACTCTGGACATTGCATGGAAAGAAACGGCAATTGACGTTTTTCTTTACGGTGATCCTGACGTCGAACTGAAAAATGTTGCCGTCACGATGATGGCTACGCAAGCAGTGCTGGAAGAAGCCGTCCGGCAAGGCTGCAATCTCATCATCACCCACGAGCCGGTGTTCTACAGCCACCAACACCAATACCAGCACCTTCTGGACGACGCGGTCTATAAGGCCAAAGAAACCTATTTGAGAGCGCATGGGTTGTGCATCTTTCACCTGCATGACAACCTGCATCACCCCGGATTCGATTATATCGCCTGGGGCATGGCGCAAAAGTTGAACTGGCAACAATACCGCACCGACGAAAGTTGCAAAAGCTTCAGAATGTCCGGCGTCAAACTGGACCACATTTTGCGGGACATAGCGACACACCTCGAGCCAACAGCCCTACGATATATCGGAGATGCGGACACTGCCTACGAAAATGTCATCACCAGTTGGGGCTTTATGATGCCAGAAAACGGCGTCAAACTGATCAACCGGCATGAAAGTTGTGTTTTGATTACGGGCGAGACCCATGAATGGGAATTTGTCGAATATGCGCATGATGCACATCGCCTGGGGTTCAAAAAGGCTTTAGTCGTGGTTGGTCACGTGCCGTCAGAAGAAAGCGGGATGGAATACTTTAGCACCTGTTTGCAGAACAAATCACCGTCTTTGTCTATATCGTACATAAAAACGAACGACCTCTTCAAGAAATGACCCCTGACAACAAACGAATGGGCCGCCTGGCCCATTCGTTTATTCACTCATCATTCGTGGAGCCCTACACCCACATCAAATCCGGGTCTTCAATCAGCTGCTTGATGTACTGCAAGAAGCGCGACGCCGGGCCGCCATCGACCAGGCGATGATCGAAGTTCAGGCTCAACCACATCATTTTGCGGATGCAGATTTCACCGTTGTAGACTGCCGGTTTGTCCTGGATGCGCCCCACCCCCAGGATCGCGATTTCCGGCAGGTTGATGAGCGGCGTAAAGGCGTCGATGTCGTACATCCCCAGGTTGGTGATGGTGAACGTCCCGCCGACCAGCTCATCGGGCAGTACCTTGCCCGCGCGCGTGCGCGTGACCAGATCGTTCGTGATGCGGGCAATCTCAAGCAATCCCTTGCGATCCACATCGCGCACCACCGGCACAATCAAGCCGCGTTTGGTATCAATCGCCAGGCTGATGTTGATCTCGTCCAATTGATGAATCACGCCGGCTGCCTCGTCCAACCGTGCGTTGAGGGCAGGGAACCGGCGCAGCGCCTTCGCCACGATGACCATCAGCAAATCGTTGTAGCTGATGTTGAAGCCGAGTTCCTTCGCAAAGTGCGCCTTGAGCTTCTCGCGCAATGCAGCAAACGCCGTCGCGTCTACCTCCATCGTGAGCGCGGTTGGGGCGGTGGTGATGTGGCTCGTGTGCATCCGCTGCGCGATAATGGCCCGCACGCCGGTCATCGGCGTCTCCACCAACACCCTGGCCGGCGGCGCAGACGGAGTCGCCAGCGACGGGAGTGGCGCAGCTTCGCTGACGCGCTGGCTGGCCTTCAACACGTCTTCCTTCGTCACACGCCCCGCCGGGCCGGTGCCGGTGACGGTGCTCACATCCACGTCGAGGCTGTCCGCCAGACGCCGCGCCACCGGCGTCACCTTCAACGCCGCCGCGAGATAAGCCGCCACATCCTTCTCCACGATCCGCCCGCCCTGGCCCGTGCCGACAACCTTTGTCAGGTCCACGCCCTCTTGCTCCGCCAGCTTCCGCGCGCGCGGCGTGGCAAAAAGGTGCGAAGGCACATCAGATGAAGGCGCAGGAGCCATTTTCTCGCCTGTCGATTCACTGACTCGCTGCTCCGCTGATTCGCCGACACGCTGACCCACCGGTCCAAGAGGTTCATCCGGCGTATCGGTCAGCCGGGCGACCACCGCCAGGACGGGCACACGCTCACCGGCAGGGGTCAAGATTTCGCGGAGGAAGCCATCCGCCGAAGCCTCGACCTCGAGGATGGCCTTGTCGGTCTCGACGGCGAACAGCACCTCCCCGCGCTTGACCGGCTCGCCCATCGCCTTCCGCCACTCGACAATAACGCCATCGTTCATCGTTTCGCCCAACATCGGTAGAATCACGTCTTTCACTGCCATTGAATTCCTCCTTGAAGTAAGAAGTAAAGCGTAAAGCGTAAAGAGTAAAGAGTAAAGAGTAAAGAGTAAAGAGTAACTTGGTTACTCGTTTCTCATTACTCATTACTCATTTCTCATTACTCGTTTCTCATTACAGCACCTTGCGGATACCGGCGATGATGGCGTCCACGGAGGGCACCATCGCGTTTTCCAACGACTCGCTCATCGGCACGGGGGCGTCCGCGCCGGTGACGCGCACGATGGGAGCGTCAAGCCAGTCGAACAGCTCCTCCTGAATGCGCGCCGCCAGCTCGCTGATGAACGAGTTGACGCGGTACGCTTCGGTCACGCCGACCACACGCCCCGTTTTCTTGACGGACGCAGCAATCGTCTCCATATCCAACGGCTTGAGCGTGCGCAGGTCGATCACTTCTACATCGATGCCCTCTTCCGCCAGCTTCTCCGCCGCTTTCAGCGAACGATGCACCATCTGCGAGTAGGTCACCACGGTCACGTCGGAACCCTCGCGCTTCACATCGGCCACGCCAAAGGGGATGATGTAATCTTCTTCTGGGACAAAACCCTCGATGCCGTACAGCATCTTGTGCTCGATAAACATCACGGGATTGTCATCGCGGATGGCGGCCTTGAGCAGGCCCTTTGCATCGTAGGGTGTGGACGGCATCACCACGTAAATGCCGGGGAAGTGTGTCCACAGCGATTCGAGGCTCTGCGAGTGGTGCGCCGCGATCCCACGCCCCGCCCCACCCTCGGTACGGATCACCATGGGCACTTTGGTCTTGCCGCCGAACATATAGCGGTTCTTCGCGCCCTGGTTGGCGATCTGGTCCATCGCCAGCGGGGTGAAATCCACGTACATAATCTCGGCGACGGGGCGCATCCCGCACATGGCCGCGCCCACCGCCGACCCACCAATCGTCGCCTCGGAGATGGGCGTATCGCGCACGCGCTCCGGGCCGAACTCGTCGAACAGCCCGCGCGTCGCGCCGTAAGCGCCGCCGTACAGGCCGATATCCTCGCCCATCAGGAAGACCTGCGGGTCGCGCAACATCTCCTCGCGCATCGCGTCGCGCAGAGCCTCCCAGTAGCGCACCTTCTTTACCCCGGGGCCGCCATTGCGCACGCGCTCGCGCAACGCCTTCTCGTGGGCCACGTCGGCGTCCGTCCAGAAGGAAGGCGCGTAGACGTACAATTCCAGTTCCTCGGCGGGCGGCAAAGGCGAACTGAGCGCAAAGTCGGTCGCCACCTGAATCTCGCCCTTGACTTTGGCCTCGATGGCGTCGATTTCTTCCTCCGTCGCCACGCCTTCGGCTACCAACAACGCCGCAAAGTTGGGAATGGGATCGCGTTGCTTCCATTCAGCCTCTTCTTCTTTGGTACGATAAGCGCGTGGGTCGGAGCGGGAGTGCCCGTACCAGCGGTAAGTCTGGCACTCCAGCAGGAACGGCCCATTGCCACTGCGCGCGTGCTCGATGGCCCGCCCCACCGCCTCGCGCACGGCCAGCACATCCATCCCATCCACAATGTCGAAGGGGATATTGTACGCTGCGCCGCGCGTCGCAATGGCCGGCGTACACGTCGAACACGAGACCGGCACCGACATGCCGTACAAGTTGTTCTCGATAATGTAGACCACCGGCAGTTTCCATAACGACGCCAGGTTGAGCGATTCGTGGAAGTTGCCGGTGTTCGAGGCGCCGTCACCGAAGAAGCACAGCACCACACGCCCCGTCCCCTGCAGCTTTTGCGCCAGGGCAGCGCCCGTCGCCACGGGAATGTTGCCGCCGACGATGCCCGTCGCGCCAAGATTGCCGTGTTCCACGTCGGCGATGTGCATCGAACCGCCGCGCCCCTTGCAATAGCCGGTGGAACGCCCACACAACTCGGCCATCATCTTGTTATAGTGCGTCTGGCGCTCCTCGTCGGTCGTGTTCAGCACCGCACCGCGCGCGTGGCAGTGCCCGTGCCCGCGGTGCGTGCTGGTGATGAGGTCGTCCTCGCGCAGGGTAGACATCGCGCCCACTGCCACCGCTTCCTGCCCGGCATAGAGATGCGACGCGCCGCGGATGAGGTTCTTGCCCAACAAATCGTAGACCGTGTCCTCAAACATGCGGATTTCCCACATCTGCTGCAACATATCGAGGGCTTTGGCCTTCGTCAAACCGGTCTTCTTCAACAGATCAACATCCTTACCCATCACTACCTCGCTTTTACAGATTTGATGATACCCCTTTTCGACAGGATTTGCAGGACAGAACGTCCCCTTTATCTTGTGAATCCTGTCAAAAACAGCTAAACAATCACGACTTCAACACCCGCTGCACGAACCTGCGCAACGAGGTCGGAGGGAGCCTGGTCGTCGGTGATGACGGTGTCCACGTCGGCCAGGCTGGCATACGAGGTCACGCCGACCCGTCCCCACTTGGTCGCATCCGCCACCACGATTACCGTATGGCACAACTCCACCAACGCGCGCTTGATCTCGGATTCCGGTGCGCTTCCGTCGGTCAGGCCGGCGTCCAGGCTGAGGCCATAGGCGCCAAAGAAGCCCTTGCGGATGTGGTACTTCTCCAGAAACGCCAGGCCGTCCGGCCCGATGAGCGAGACGGTATCGTGGTGCAATGTGCCGCCGGGCATGACGACGGTGATTTCCGTCAGGCCCAGCATCTCCTGGGCGATGACCAGGCTGTTGGTGACCAGGGTGAGGTCGCGGCGGGATTTGAGGTGCTGCGCCACCGCAAGCGCCGTACTACTGCTGTCGAGGAAAACGGCTTCACCGTCCGCGATGAGCGCCGCGCCTGCCGCGCCGATGCGCTGCTTTTCGGGGATATGCTGCTGGCGTCGCTGAAGCAGCGAAAGCTCCTGCAAGCTGTACGTCGTTGAGATCGCGCCGCCGTAGGTACGCACGAGCAAGCCGCGCTCGGCGAGCGCCTGGAGGTCGGCGCGGATCGTCACTTCTGAGACATCGAACCGCGCACTGAGATCGGACACCGAAACCCGTCCGTGGTTTGCAATCAAATTGAGGATAGCCTGCCGCCGTTCTTCGAGATACACGCGCGTCCAGCCTTCGTTTACTTTCGATTTCTTTCATTGTAAAACGAAAGGGCGAAATGTCAAATAAGTCTAGGCCTGGGCAATGCGCGCCATGATGTCCAGAGCGATGTTCATAAAAAACGACTTCACATCAGCAGGGACGATAGGTTTCAACATTTTCACCGGCCAGCGAGCAAGATCATCAGGGAAGTCAGCCGCACGATTCAGCGCCACGGCAAACCAGTACAGGTCAAAACCTGGGTCTTTCTGTACAGCCAGATCAAGCAATGGCGCTAAAGGCTCACCTTGCAAAATAAAATAGAGGTCTGCCGCATCACGCGGCTCGGCGCGTCCATAATAAGCCAGCAGCTTATCTACCCTCAAGTCTTCAAACGGGTTGACCCAAACGCCATATTCTGAGATTACCGGAGTGGCAAACCGAAATGGAGAATCAAATGCCAAGTCGACTTTGAGTGTATCTGTATCTTGCGTGATGAGAAACTCTACGTAAGTCGCAAAACGACGCACAACTTCAACCTGGAAAGGATACGTATCTGCTAACGCCGTCACCTGATATGAAAAAGGCACAATGAGCGCCTCCTCACTGGTGAAGAAATCCAAATCGAATGAAACACGATGCGCCAGGTAGAACTCAGCGAGCGCCGTCCCACCCGTGAGGAAGAAACGATGTTGATCAGGCAACTCGGCAAATGCCTGTAAAAAAGTACGCTGAAGCGGCGTGAGCAAACCTTGTCCTTTAAGCATAGCCCTTAGTCTCCAAAAACGTGCGCCACAGGCGGTCAAGATGCGTCGGCAGGTGAAGGTCATCTAGCAAACGCGCCACCTCATTAAGATTCAAAGCCTGGATGTCAGAGGCACGCCCATGAAGCAACACCTGGCGGATGTACCATTGGCGTTGAAACGGATCCGCCAAATCTATCTGATCGGTACTCCACACAATATACCGGGGCACAGGATCACCAGTCATTCTATCGCCTTTACTTATGTAGACGCCATATCCCATCAGACGGAGGATGTGCCTGGGTGCGGTTATGTGGATTTTGTAGGGCGAGTTGGCAACTCGCCCTACAAACGCACATTTACCAGGCCGCCAGCAATCCTCCACCCTCATCCTGCCAGTGCGGCATCCAGACGAGGGAGACCAACTGCACGGTAATGTCGGTTTTGCGGGGTTTGATGGTCAGGTGGTCCACCTGGGTGGCCAACTGCTCCATTTTGGCTGCCAAGGCCTGGGTTTCCGCATCGAACTGGGCCTGCAGGTCGGCCAGTTGCTTCTGCAGGACTTCGACAGTCTCCTCGGCGCGGGCGATGTCTTCACGCTGCTGGGAAGCGCGGCCCATGCTCTTGGCGGCCGTGGCGGCCTTGCCCACAGTGGAGGAGCTGACCGCTTTGCGGCCCAACAACGCGCCCAACACGGTTGCGCCGACATTGACGGCGGTTTGCAATCCGGCCTGACGCGCCTGCGCCTGCTCACGCTCGACGGCTTGCTGCGCTTTGCGGAGCCGTTCCTGAAGCGCCGTGAACTTGGGCGCGTACTTTTTGCGCAATGCGTCAACAGCCGCATCACGCTGCTCGCGCGCCATTTGCTGGATACGGAGATGAAAATCGCGCTCGGATTCGTCAGGGGCGGCGATGAGCTTGAAGCCGGGGCTGCGCAGCAATTCCAGTTTTTGGGTGCCGTAGACCCACGTGGCGAAGTCCCGATTCCAGGCGGTGTAGCTCCTGGCCTGACCGGCCGCCGACGGCAAAGCGGCATACCGCGCATCCGGCTCACCGGTTTTCTCCAAATCGGTGACGGCCACATCGATGGTTTCCGCCTGCGCCCAATCCACAGGGATCGGCGCATCGGTGATGGGCGTGATGGCTACGATGTCTGCGGATTGATCCACGCCCACTTTCGTATCCACGAAATGCGTCCGCGCTGCGCCGAGCAGATACGGCTTGTAGACCACGGTGCGGCTCTTACGGCTGCCGCGCACAGGGACAAAGTAGCAGGGCACATCCGGCGATAGCGTGGGCGCTGCGCCGGCCGCCGGCGCAGCCGCGCCCGGAACAGCAGCTATCGGCGCGGTGACAGTCGGCGCAGTGAGCGTCGTCGGCGCGAAGGCGGTCGTCGCAGCGATAGCCGGGGCCGGCGCAGTCATCGGCGCGGCCTGGCGCGCCGCAGCTTTACGCGGCTCCATAAGCACGCGGATTTGCTCGCGGGTGATCGGCCCGCGCAGGTACGACATCACCCAGCGCGTGGTGAAGATCACCGGGGCGTCCTCGTGGACGTTGTTCATCAGGAAGACGCGGTTGCCCAGACCGGCGAGGGTCTGCTCCATCGCCCGGCGGTCGAAGCGCCCGCCAACGCTGGCGGCGGCGCCTTCCAGACCGTCGAGCAAGCGCGCTTTGTCGCGCTCCGTCTGCAAGCGCCCGATGAACCACGTTCCGGCGTTGGACAGCGCCTTGTAGTCGAGGTCCACCGGGTTCTGCGTCGCCAGGACGACACCGATGCCGAACGCGCGCGCCTGCTTCAACATGGTCAGCAACGGCAGTTTGGATGGCGGATTGCCGATGGGCGGCAGATAGCCAAAGATTTCGTCAATGTAGAGCAAGGCGCGCAGGCTGGTGGTGCCGGAAAGGCCGCGCATCCAGCCCAACACCTGGTTGAGCAGCAAGGAGACGAAGAACATACGCTCTTTGTCGCCCAGGTGCGCGATGGAGAAGATGGCGATGCGCGGCTTGCCCTGCGGTGTGTACAAAATCTGTCCGATGTCCAACGGCTCGCCTTCCAGCCAGGCGCTAAAGCCGGGCGAAGCCAGCAGGTTGTTCAAAGCCATCACCAGGCCAAAACGATCTTTGGCCGGGTAGAACGAGTCCAGGTCGAGCACGCCGATTTTGGTCATAGGCGGGTTCTGCACCAGTTGGATGAGCGCGGCGAGATCGACATCACGGCCCTGCCGCCACGTATAATCAAGGATATTCGAGAGCAGGATATACTCGCGGCTTTGCACAGGATCGGCCTCGATTCCCAGCAGGCCGAGCAGGCTGGTGACGGTGGTGCCGACGCGCTCGCGCATCATCTCGCCGTCATCGAGAACGGCGGCGGGTGGCGCAGCGAAGGATTGCAGGATCGAGACGGGCACACCGGCATTGCTGGCGGGGGTGTAGATGACGAAATCGGCGGCGTCCCTGAGTTTTCGGATGCGCGCGCCGTCCTGCCCCCAGTCCGCC
>JAIOAS010000046.1:9021-25044 GCA_019873725.1 Chloroflexota bacterium
CGGATCCGACTTTGATTTTATTCTAGCTTACAGTAGAATGATCCTTACTGGAATAGCCCGACTAGCGACTATTCGAATAGCGAATAACGAATAGCGAATAACGAATAACGACTATGTGACTATACGACTACGTGACTATACGACTATTCGACTACGTGACTATGCGACTATACGACTATTCGACTACGTGACTACATGACTATCGAGGAAATTATGAATCTGCACAAACACTACCAACGTGAAGTAAAGTTATTCGTCAAGGTGTGCCGCCGGCTGGCGCGCAATTTGTACGTGACGGGCTACGGCGGCAATCTGGCCTGGAAGCTGGAAGACGACCTGGTGCTCATCACACCGACCCAGATGAACAAAGGCGACATCCGCCGCAAAGACGTGGTGTTCGTCAACCTGGCGGGCGAAACCGTCGAAGGCGAGCGCCGTCCCACCGGTGAACTGCCGATGTATCTCAAATTCTTCCACGAGCGGCCTGACATCGTCTCCGTCATCCACTGCCACGCGCCCGCCGTCGGCGCGCTGGCGATCTCCGGCGGTGAAAACTATCTCATGCTACCGCTCTATCCAGAGACGACCACCGAGATCGGTCCGGTCCCCGTCGTGCCTTACGGACAACCGCTCACGCAGGAATTGGCCGACAACTTTGGGCCGTACCTGCCCAAGTACAACAGTTTTATCATGGAAAACCACGGCCTGGTGACGATGAGCCGGGGCGACATCTACTGGACATTGATGAACGTCGAGCTGCTGGAAGCCACGGCGCAGTCGATCATTATGGCGGTGCAACTCGGCGGCGGGATCAAGACGCTGGACTATGCGGCGGTGAAACGGCTCGGCGAGGTGATGCATCTGCGCAACTTGCCGCTCTTCGGCGCGCCGGGCGTCAATGCGTCGTTGGAGGCATTGTATTTTGGGGAGTAGAAACCATGCAACACCCGAGCCAGACATTCGCGCTGAACATAAACCGCACCTCATTGAGGCATTTATGCGGTAGGAATCGCTGAAGATTCTGGAGTTATAAGACAAGCACACCCTATGTTCTCGTCTAAAAATCAGGAGGTGACCGATGATGTTCTTTACCGCAGTGGTAGAAAAATGCCCTGACACAGGGCTTTATGTCGGGTATGTGCCCAATTTTCCAGGTGCACACACACAGGCCGAAACACTCGATGAGTTGTATCAAAACCTGCATGAAGTGATCGAAATGCTCCTTGAGGGTGGCGAATGATCTCATTACCCGTTGAGCGCAAAAGTAAGATAGACACTTTCCTTGCAGCGCCGCTCCTGGCACGGTTTGCCACCGCCTCACCGGAGACGTTGCAGCCACACGTCGTCCCGGTGTGGTACGAATGGGACGGCGAGACACTGTGGATCAGCTCCTACGAGAGCACGCGCAAAATCGGTGAGCTGCGCGCCAATCCCAGGTGCGCCGTCGTCGTGGACGTAGCCGAAAGCGTGGATGGCGTCTCCGCCGTCGTCTTGGAAGGCCAGGCGGAGCTGATTACCGAGCCGCGTGAGTTCGTGCGCGACATGGCACTGCGCATCTACACCCGCTATATGGGACCGGAGGGCGTCCTGGCCCCAGAACCTCAAGAGTGGGCCAACTCGCCCGAAAATCTCATCATCAAGGTAACGCCGGAATTTGTTAAAGTTTGGTAGACGGTAGACAGTAGACGGTAGACGGGTAGAAGAGGAAACCAGTCATAACGCGCCATACACATCACCGGTTACACTTTACGCTTTACTCTTTACGTTTTACGCTTTATGGAGGAAACAATGTCAGAACAAACAATGCTCACATCCCGGTTGTACGGGATTCGGGATTTACGGGTTGAACGCGCGCCGGTTCCCACACCGGGGCCGGGCGAGGTATTGCTCAAGATCGCTTCGGTGGGCACGTGCGGGTCGGACGTGCACTATTACCTGGAAGGCGGCATCGGCGACGCGATTGTGAAAGAGCCGATCACGATGGGACACGAGTTTTCAGCGTGGATTGCCGGGTTTGGGCCGGGCGTCGAAGGAAAGCACGACCTGCGCCTGGGGCAACTGGTCGCCGTGGAGCCGGCGATCTCGTGCGGTGTGTGTGAGTTCTGCCAGCACGGCCATCCCAACATCTGTCCGCACGTGCGTTTTTGCGGCACGCCGCCGATTGACGGCGTCTTCGCCGAGTATGCGGTGATGCCGGCCGAGAACTGCTTCCCGCTGCCGGAGGGCTTCAGTGCGGACGACGGCGCGCTGTTGGAGCCGCTCGGCATTGCCATCCACACCGTTGACCTGGCACACCTCAAGGTGGGGCAAACGGTCGCCGTGCTGGGGGCCGGCGTCATCGGCCTGATGACGGCAGCGGTGGCGAAGGCGGCGGGCGCGGGCGCAATCTATATGACCGAGCCGCTGGCGTACCGGCGACAGTTCGCGCTGGAATACGTCGCCGACGCGGTGTTCGATCCGAAGGCGGAAGATGTAGTTGCCGCGATTATGCGCGCGACAGACGGGCGCGGTGTGGACGTCGCCTTCGAGGCAGCCGGCGCGCACGAGACGCCCGACCAGGCCGCGCGCGTGACCTGTCCCGGTGGCAAGGTCGTCGTCGTAGGCATCCCCTCCGACGATACGATGACGATGAATGCCTCGGTCATCCGGCGCAAGGGCCTTACCATCAAACTGGTGCGGCGAATGAAGCACACGTACCCGCGCGCGATTCGCATGGTGAATAAGGGTATCGTGGACATCAAGCCGCTGGCAACGCACCACTTCCCGCTGGAACGCATCGCCGATGCGTTCGACTTGGTGGCGGGATACAAAGACGGCGTGCTGCGGGCAATGATTCAGATTGGAAGTGAGAACCGGTGACGCTTCAGCTACCCCTTGTGATACTGGAACCGACGACCCGACAACTACCTTGCCGGGAAGCCCTGGCTGCGCTACTGCATGAAGATTTAGATTTTCATGACGCAGATAGCAGCTACGCTTCTCATAACTTCCATGCCTTCCCGGCTAAATTCCCGCCGCAATTGCCTCGTAAGTTCATCGCCGCCTTGACGCAGCCAGGCGACAACGTACTTGATCCAATGATGGGGTCGGGAACAACTCTACTCGAAGCGCTACTTGCCGGCCGGGTAGCATTCGGCTGCGATATCGACCCATTGGCATTGCTGCTTACCCATGTAAAACTCACAAAGATGGACAAGAATGCCATTATTACTCAACACTACCGGGTTTCAACACGGGCACAAACGTTAGTCAGTCAAAACCCAGGTCAGCTACGGCAATGGCTAAACCAACGATGGGATTCTGCCACTCACAAGTTTATTGACTACTGGTTCGCTGAAGAAACACAATTGGAACTGATGGCTTTGCTTCACGAAATCGAACAAATCTCGGATCCGGCACTGCAGTCATTCTTCAAACTAGCTTTATCGGCGACCATTATTACTAAATCGGGGGGAGTTTCCTTAGCTTTTGACCTGGCGCACACGCGCCCACATCGCGTCAAAGTCGTACGGTCGGCAACAGGGCAAATAATCATGGGGGAAGATACACTGGCATCTATGCCAGAATCCCGGCACCGCTATCAGGTCAAGACCCTAAGATCACCGCTGGAAGAATTTAACAAACGAGTCCAAATCAACCTTAAGGGCTTCACCGAACTGAACGGCATTGACACGCCGCACTATTTGGCACGAGGCAATGCTCAGGCATTGCCACTGCCAGCTAATTCCATTGACTTGATTGTCACTTCTCCACCTTATGCATCAAATGCAATTGATTATATGCGTGCCCATAAGTTTTCACTGGCCTGGTTGGGTTATCCGATCAACCACCTGAGCGAACGACGCAAGACATACATTGGAGGAGAAAGCATTAATGACTTTGCTTTCGAAGATTTACCGCCGGACGCAGCGCAAATTGTAGACACCATACGGCAAAAAGATGCATCCAAAGGCGCAGTACTACATCGTTACTACTCAGAAATGACCCGCGTCCTTAAAGAAATGCTGCGAGTGCTCAAACCGGGAAAAGCCGCACTGGTCGTTGTCGGAACCTCTGTAATGCGGGGAATTGATACCCAAACCCAGCACTGTCTGTCCGAAATCGGACAAACACTCGGCTTTGAGGTTCCAGCTATCGGTATACGCCAGCTCGACCGCGATCGCCGGATGATGCCGGCCGGACGAAAAGTGGATCAGCAATCACAGATCCAACAGCGTATGCACGAAGAGTATGTGATCGGCTTCTACAAACCGGAAAACAACTTGGAGGATCCCTTATGAGTCTATCAGATTTGCGCAGACAGTATCACACACAACTTTGCGAAAAGATCATTCGACTTAGCGACAAAGGAAAGAATGAATACCCCAACTTTGCTGACCGGGATAATGTATCCAGTCGAACCATTGCTTGGGGGATTATCCGACGTATGGGGTACATCGCTAACTATCAGGTCATGTCAGGACAAACGGCTGGGAAGCTTTTTGAGGCATTGACAAAAGACTTCCTGGCTGCAGCTTTCGCCCTACTGCATCACTTACGGCCTGGCCAATGGTATTACTCAACCGAAGAGCCAATCTCAGCTTTCGCACAATATGAGCATCTCACTCAATTAGAAAAATTAGTCGAACAAAACAACGACTTAGCCACTGCCTTAGGGCGCGACTACATCGTTCATCCTGATATCGTTATCGGACGTCGTCCCGTGACTGACGCGGACATCAACCAATACCGACAGTTGATTTCTCCCGAAGACGAAATTGCCCGTTTAACACCCCTGAGAGAAGGTAATGACACACACGCTGCCTACATTCTTCACGCCAGCATCTCATGCAAATGGACCTTGCGCAGCGACCGGGGACAAAATGCCCGCACCGAGGCACTTAATCTGATTCGGAATCGCAAAGGGCATACGCCACACATTGTTGCTGTTACCGCCGAACCTTTGCCGACGCGGATCGCCTCTTTGGCCCTGGGAACAGGCGATCTCGATTGTGTCTACCACGTCGCGTTACCTGAATTACAGGCAGCCATTGTGGAAACCAACAACGTTGATCAAATGGATATGCTGACAACACTGGTGGATGGCAAACGCTTACGTGACATCAGCGATTTACCCTTCGACTTGATTGCTTAATAGAAGGCATTTGTTAGAAAAGGAACATGATCTATGAACAACCGCGAGCGCGTCCACGCGATTCTACATTATCAAGACTATGACCGTATGCCCATCGTCCACTTCGGCTATTGGAATGAGACGCTGCACAAGTGGGCGGCGGAAGGGCACATCACCTGGGAGGAAGCTCATGCCTGGGGCGACGGCAATCCCACCGATGCCGTCATCGGCGCGAAGCTCGGCTTCGATTTCAACTGGAGCACATGTTACAGCCCACACACCCGGTTACGTCCGCCGTTCGAGACCAAAGTGATCCGCGAGTTGCCCGACGGCGGGCGGCACATTCAGAACGACGAGGGCGTGATTGTGCTGCAAAAAGACGATGCCACTTCCATTCCGCAGGAGATCGAGCATCTACTCAAGGATCGCGCGTCGTGGGAGGAACACTACCTGCCCCGGCTCCAGTATAGCGACGAGCGCGTCACCCACGCCTGGGTCAACTGCGACGGGCAGATGGTGCGCTTCGATCAGGGCGGGCGGGACTATCTGCGACGCGGTGGGTGGGCGAATCCTTACGGCATCAACGTGGGCAGCCTGTTCGGCGTCATCCGTGATTGGATCGGCATCGTGGGATTGTCGTATATGCTGGCGGATGATCCCGATCTGTTGCAGGAAATTGTGGATGTCACCGCCGAAGTGTGCTATCAAACGACAAAGACGACGTTAGAGCTGGTGTGCCCCAATGGGGGACCGGCCCCCTTCGACTTCGCACACTTCTGGGAAGACATCTCTTTCAAGAGCGGGCCGCTCATCAGCCCGCGCACGTTCCGCCGGATGACGGGCCACCACTACAAACGCATCACCGACCTGCTCAACGACTACGGCATCGACATCGTCTCGCTCGACAGCGATGGGGACATCACCAAGCTTGTCCCGGTATGGCTGGAGAACGGCGTTAACACGATGTTCCCCATCGAGGTAGGAACGTGGCGTTCGAGCATCGCACCGTGGCGGGCGCAGTACGGGAAGGCGCTGCGGGGCGTCGGCGGGATGGACAAGGTCGTCTTCAGCCGCGATTATGCCGCCGTGGACGCGGAAATCGAGCGCCTCAAGCCGCTGGTCGAGTTGGGCGGCTACATCCCCTGCCCCGATCACCGCATCGCGCCCGATGCAAAGTGGGAAAATGTGCAGTATTATTGTGATAGGATGCGCAAAACGTTTGGTTAGGCAACCAAGAAAGAGGACATAACCATGCAAACAGTAGAACTACAAGAAGAAACATATCAGCTTTTGAAAGACCCCCTTATGGGCGAACAAACATTTGATACGACAGTACGGATGTTAATCGAGGCTGAATACTTGCGACGTTTGAAACGTTACCATTATCTTGACCAAACCCTGCGAAAAAAGTATGGTATGGATTTCGAGCAGTTCCACGCACAAAAAGTAGCTCAAAAGCAAGGATATACCTGGGAAGTCGAAAAAGATGCCATGGACTGGGAAACTGCCATAGGCCATATCCAAACCCTGGAACGCAAACTAAAGCAACTCCACTAACAAGAATATGACTACTTTCTATGATTTGCTGCAGGAAGCACAAGATGCCTTCGAACGGATATGGTTTATTCAAGCCGTCCAAGATATCGAACGCACCGATTTGACGCTCTCGCTACGCTTGTATATCCGTGCAGATGTTTTTGTCCATGTGTTTTATGGTCAGCTTTCAGGTTCATTGTATTTCTCGCTTATTGAACACGGCCGTCGCATCTTTGGCATAGATCGTGAAAGCGGAGAGTGGCATTTGCACCCTTATGACGCTCCCGAGAAACACTTACCATTCAGTGAAGGGCTGGGACAAAGACCCCTTCTCAGTTTTCTGGCATTTGTTGAAGATCTCTTGTTGCAGCACGATCTGCTTTAGTACAAGCCACAAGGAGTATATTGTATTTTTGAAAGCATCACTAGAGATTCTCGAAGCACAATTGAATGATTTCGATGCTGCGCTGCGCACAGCGGCATTACGCGAACTACTGGCTTTGGCCGACCAGGGCGCGGTGGACATCGCCCCGCCTACCAACGTCGCCAACATGCACTGCCACACGTTCTTCTCGTACAACGCTTACGGCTACTCGCCGACGGCGCTGGCGTGGCTGGCGAAGAAATCCGGCTATGCCTATATGGGCATCGTGGACTTCGATGTGCTGGATGGCGTAGAAGAATTCCTCACCGCCTGCGATCTGGCGGGCGTGCGCGGCAGCGCGGGCATGGAGACGCGCGTTTTTATCCCGGAGTTCGCCACACGCGAGATCAACTCGCCGGGCGAGCCGGGGATTTTCTATCACATGGGTATCGGTTTTACATCAACGGATTTAACGGGTGCAACGGATAATCCGTTAAAATCCGTTCAATCCGTTGACAAAACAGAGGCGCGGACGATTCTGGCAAGCCTGCGTGCGCGGGCGGAAGCGCGCAACCGCGACGTGGCAGCGCGCGTGAACGCCTATCTTGATCCGGTGGTCATTGACTACGAGCGCGATGTGCTCCCCCTCACGCCGGCCGGCAATGCCACCGAGCGGCACATGGTCATCGCCTACCTGCAAGCCGCCCAACGGACAGTCACCGATCCGGCGGCGTTCTGGGCCGAGAAGCTGCGCACGTCCCGCGCCGAAATTGCCGCCATTCTGGACAACGGCCCGAAAATTCAAAACCTGGTGCGCTCCAAATTGATGAAACGTGGCGGTGTGGGCTACGTGCAGCCTTCACCGGAGATGTTCCCCTCGGTGGAGGAGGTCAATCGCGTCATCACGGCCTGCGGCGCGCTGCCGTGCGCCACCTGGCTCGATGGGACGTCGGCGGGCGAACAGGCGATCGAGGAGCTGCTGGATTTGCTCATCGGCAAGGGCGTCGTCGCGCTCAACATCATCCCCGACCGGAACTGGAATATCGCCGATCCAGAGAGCAAACGGCTCAAACTACAGAAACTGTACGAAATCGTAGATTTGGCGCAGCATCTTGACCTGCCGTTGAACGTGGGCACGGAGATGAATGCGCCGGGCAACCGGCTGGTGGATGACTTCTCCGCGCCGGAGCTGGCGCCGGTGCGCGAGGCGTTTATGGATGGCGCGGCCTTCATCTACGGACATACCGTGATGCAACGCACGCTCAGTCTGGGGTATAGCAGCGAATGGGCACAGGCGCACTTCCCCACACGAAAGGCGCGCAATGTATTCTACACGCAAGTGGGAAAACACATTCTGCCCGGCAACCTGGGAACAACGCGCCTCAGGGCTACGGTCAACGTGCCTGCCGAGGCAGATCCACGTCTCATTCTGACATGCCTGGAAGAGGGGCTATGAATCAAGCCAACATTCTGCTCGTCGATAATAGGCGAGACAATCTATGGAATCACAAAACAGGAGAACAGTATGAAAACATCTCGCGGTGCAAAAACAATCGTTTATCCCACACCCGTTTTCATCGTCGGCACCTATGACAGTGCGGGAAAACCCAACCTGATGGCGGCGGCCTGGGGCGGCATTTGCTGCTCCCGTCCGCCGTGCGTCTCCGTCTCGCTGCGCAAAGCGACGTACACCTACGGGAACATCGTCGCGCGCGGCGCGTTCACCGTTAACATCGCTTCAGAGCAGTACGTGAAAGAGGCAGACTACGTGGGCCTGGTTTCCGGACGCGACGTGGACAAGTTCGCCGTCGCCGGCCTCACGCCGGTCAAGAGCGAGCTGGTGGACGCGCCCTACGTCGCCGAATTTCCGATGTCACTGGAGTGCAAGCTGCTGCACACCCTTGAAATCGGCCTGCATACGCTCTTCGTCGGCGAAATCCTCGACATCAAGGCCGATGCGGATGTCTTCGACGCCGACGGCAAGCTCTCCGTCCAGAAAATCCGCCCGATCCTGTGGGCGCCCGACGACGGCGGCTACTACGGCGTGGGCGAATACCTGGGACCGGCCTTTGAGGTTGGCAACGCGCTGAAGAATAAATAACGCCTTTTAATGGATTCGCGTAGATTAGCGAGATTCGCGGTTACCTTTAAGGAGAAAAAAATGCCCATCATCGAACAAGAGTTTATGGAACTGACAAAAGACCTGGACGTGGCGGCATTCTGGGAAGAAAACGCCCAGTGCCAGAGATTCACCACCGCCAAACCGCGCTGCGCGCTCTCGTTCTCGCCGGACGACCACTGGATTTTCGAGTTCATGGACGTCCCCTCGACGCTGCGCTATTACCACGACACCGCCTACCGCAACGCGTTGCACGCCGAGGTCAACGCCGTCTTGCAGGAATACGTGGGCCGCGCCTTCTTCGACGAGGACACCTGGGAAACCGAGCCACACCGCATCGAAAACCTCTTCGACTGTGTCTTCACCTACTACGAGGGGGGCACCCCGTGGCTCACCGCCGTCAACGCGGGCGACGGCCCGGAAGACGCCGCCGCCTTCGCGCGCATCCTCGACAAGGCCGAAGCCACCGACATCCGTGCGTGGGCGCTCCCGGAGCCGTACCTGGCAGAATGGGAAGCGCGCCAGGCCGCCGGAAAGCCGCTCCCCAAACTCGGCACGGGCAGCCGTGGCCCGGCAACGATTATGACCTCGGTACTCAAGCCGGAGACCGTCTTCTACTGGATTTACGACTACCCAGACCTGATGCACCGCTTCCGCGACATCCTGGCGGAGAAAATGGTCGAATTCAACACCGTGCTGCGCGAATTCAGCGGCAACAACGAACCGGGCTGGTGGATTACCGACGACAACTGCGCGCTCTTCAACAAGAAGCTCTACCGCGAATACTGCTTTCCGGTGCTTCAGCGCGTCCTCGAAGCCATGGCCCCCGGTGACGCCCGCCGCTACCAGCACTCCGACAGCGCCATGGGCCACCTGCTGGAGATGCAGTACGAACTCGGCATCCGCGCCGTCAACTATGGCCCGACCGTCGATGCCGCCCTCATCCGCGAGAAAATGCCCGACGCCTACATCTTCGGTCAATTGCCGCCGATGCTCCTGCGCAACGGCAGCCCCGAGGAGATTCGCCAGCACGTCATCAGCGACTTCAAGAAAGCCGGCGCCACCGGCGGCCTCGAAATCGCCACGGCCGGTTCCACCCCCGCCGGCGTCGGCGTCGGCCGTATGCGCTGGCTGATGAAGGTGGTGCAGGAAGAGTGCCGGTATTAAAGGATGCAAGAGGCAGGATGCAGGATGCAGGATGCCTGAGATTGGTATCAGGCCTAACATCTGGAGTGAAAATCTAACCACTAATCTTCACGAATGTCTGCATTCGCCGAATCTACACTAATCTGATTTCTATTCGTGAAAATTCGTGTAGATTCGTGGTTGTCTTCTTGGAGGAATTTATATGACCGTGAACATTCGCTTTACGGAATCGGATTGGGAGCGCATTGCGCGGGACTGGAATGCGTGGTGGGCCGGGGAACTGGAACGGCCGCTGGTAGTTTTGGAGACTGTCGATCCAATCGAAGCCGACTGGTCACAACTGACGAAATACGGCCTGGATACACCCGTGGACGCCATCCTCGACAACTGGGAGCGTATCCTCGAAGCCGCCTACTGGCTCGGCGACGCTTATCCCAAGTGGTGGGTGAACTTCGGTCCGGGTGTTATGGCCGCCTTTCTAGGATCGCGCGTCTCGTGGACGCCCGACACAACCTGGTTCTGGCCGTTGGAAGGCGTGAGCAGCCTGCACGACATCCACCTGCGCTACGATCCCGACAATCCCTGGTGGCGGCGCGTGCTGGAGGTGACCCGGCGCGCTGTGGAGCGTTGGGGTGACCGGGTGCTCGTCGGCATCACCGACATCGGCGGCAATCTGGACATCCTCGCCAGCCTGCGCGGCTCGGAGAAGCTGCTGTTCGACCTGACCGACGCGCCGGAAGAAGTGGATCGGCTGGTGAGCGAAATCACCCCGCTGTGGCTGCGCTACTACGACGAACTGTACGCCATCACCAGCGCCGTGGGACGCGGCAACGCCTGCTGGGGGCCGTGCTGGTCGCCGGGCAAGGGCTACATGCTGCAATCCGACTTCTCGTACATGATTTCGCCGCGCATGTTCAAGCGTTTCGTGCTGCCTGACCTCGTCGCGTGTTGCGATCACCTGGACTACGGCTTCTATCACCTGGACGGCAAAGGCGAAATCCCGCACCTCGATCACCTGCTCGGCATCGAGCGCCTGCGCGGCATCCAATGGCAGCCCGGCGACGGGCAACCGCTCGCCGACGGCTGGCTCCCGCTCCTCAAGCGCATCCGCGACGGCGGCAAACTCTGCCAGATTTACGTGGACTGCAAAGGCGCGCTCACCGTCCAGAAAGAACTCGGCGGCAAAGGCTTCCTGATGCATATCGTCAATGAGCGGTTGACGGTGGAGGAAGGCGAGGCGTTCTTGAAAGAGCTCCAGAGGAATTAGCGATTGACTGTGGAAAGCTTAAGGAGGAATTCAAAAATGGCACCAGAAGTGGCAGCC
This sequence comes from Chloroflexota bacterium, assembly GCA_019873725.1. GTDB lineage: Bacteria > Chloroflexota > Anaerolineae > B4-G1 > SLSP01 > DSWT01. The sequence continues at coordinate 20,624 of JAIOAS010000046.1, forward strand.
GGGTATCAACTATCGCCGCCCAAGTATTTGGATGAAGCTGTAAACCGCATCGTGCGCCAATTCAGGCCACTGCGTATCATCCTGTTTGGTTCTTGGGCACGGGGAGACGCACAGCCGGATAGCGATATAGACTTATTGGTGGTTTTGCCGCAGGTAGACAACAAACGTCAAGCCGCCATCCGCATTGGTAATGCCTTGAGTGACTTACCCGTGAGCAAGGATATCGTGGTCACTACACCGGAAGAAATCGCCGTCAGAAAAGACGTTGTTGGATCAATACTGCAACCGGCGGTAAAAGAAGGCAAGGTGCTCTATGAACATTCCTGAAGCAAAACGCTGGCTAATGTATGCACAATCGGACCTGGATGCGGCTCAGATTCTCTTGCAGAGCCGGGAAAGTTATCCCCGACAAGTCTGTTTCCTGGCTCAACAAGCCGCTGAAAAATCACTTAAAGCTATTCTGGTTTTACTGGAACTCAAGTTCCCCTACACACATGACCTCGATCACTTACGTGAAATCATCCCTTTAGGCTGGCGCGTAAAAGAAGCTTTTCCAAAGCTGTATGCGCTTTCTATTTGGGCGATTGACGCCCGTTATCCTGACGATATGCCTGATGTCGTTGAGTCTGATGCACAGGAAGCATTACAACTTGCTAAAGCGATCCATCAAACGATCATAGACGATATCAAGGAGCAAGGAGTACAACTTTATGACTGACAAACTTACCCAATACCGCCGCGCCGACGCTCCCCTACCCGCAACCAACCGCCTGTGGCCTCTTTACGGCGCGGGGTTCGAGAATCTCGGCGTGGACGGCAAACCGATTACCGTCCCGATGCCCGAATACGGCCCGAACGAGCTACTCGTGCGCCACGACGCCTGCGGGCATTGCTTCTCCGACATCAAAGTCATCCACGCCGGGCAGAACCACCCGCGCATCCACCGCAATATGCGCGAGCGCCCGGTCGTGCTCGGCCACGAGGTCAGCATCACGGTTGTCGGCGTCGGCGAGGCGCTGCGCGATCAGTACAAGGTCGGCGACCGCTTCATCGTCCAGGCGGACATCTTCTATCACGGGGAGAACTGCTCCTACGGCTACGAGATCGACGGCGGGCTTTCGGAGTACACCGTCATCGACCAGCGCGTGCTCAACGGCGACCACGGCAACTACCTCATCCCCATCCAGAAAGCCGAGACTGGCTACGCCGAAGCCGCGCTGACCGAGCCGTGGGCGTGCGTGATCGCCGCGTACCAACTGCGCTACCGCACCGCACCGCGCGCCGGCGGGACGATGTGGATTATCGGCACGGAACGCGCTAAACCGATGTACACCTTTAGCCGGGGCTTCGACGAGGCCGCCCACCCCGCCAGACTGCTGCTCACGAATGTGCCCGCGCCCTTCGCCGCGTGGCTCCGCGAGCGCGCCGCGCGCCTGGGCATTGCCGTGGAAGACGTCCCCGAGCTGCCCGACCCGGCAACCGTCGAAACCGACGATGCGCCTGTGTCTCCGGCAGCGGACAGTGGCGACACCGGCAGAGGCGTGGAAGACATCATCCTCCTCGGCGCGGATCCCGACCTCATTGAGCGCGCCAGCCCCAACCTGGCGAGTTACGGCATCATGGTGCTGATGGACGACGCACTACTGGCACGCAAGGTCAAAGTGGACGTGGGGCGCATCCACTACAACCGCTGGCTCTACGTCGGCAGCACCGGCACCGACATCGCCAAAGCCTACAGCGACACACCCGTGCGTTCAACGCTCAAACCCGGCGGGCACGCGTGGTTCGTCGGCGCGGGCGGCCCGATGGGGCGGATGCACGTCCAGGCCGCCATCCAATCCGAGAACGGTCCGGCGATTATCGTCTGTACCGATGTCAGCGACGTGCGGCTGGATGACCTCTGCGCCAGCTTCAGCCTGGAAGCCAAGCGCAAGGGCATTGAGTTCATCTGCCTCAACCCGATGAACAAAGAAGCGTATGCAGCGGGGATGTCGCCGTTCAAAGAGACTGGCTTCGATGACGTCATCGTGCTCGCGCCGGTCACGCCCGTCATCGCCGAGGCCGCGACCTATCTGGCCCCCAAAGGCGTGATGAACATCTTCGCGGGTGTCCCGCGCGGCAAATTTGCGGACATCGACCTGAGCGACGCCTACCTTAAGCAAGCGCGCGTCATCGGGCACTCGGCCTCCACCATCGAGAATATGCGCTTTATGCTGGAACAGGCCGAAACCGGACAACTTTCGCCCAACCGTTCCGTCGCCGCCATCGGCTCGCTGGAAGCAGCCTACGATGGCCTCAAAGCCGTGGACGAGACGCGCTTCCCCGGCAAAATCGTCATCTATCCCCACATCAAGCCCCTGCCCCTCACTGCGCTGACCGACCTGAAGGACGTGTTGCCTACCGTCTACGCCAAACTCAAGGACGGGCGCGAGTGGACGACAGAAGCCGAGGCCGAATTGTTGCGGGTGATGTTGCCGTAGCGAATGGCAAATGGCAAATAACAACACACACCTCCCACCCCCTCTGATGACCTCGGAGCCGGGATCGTTCGCGCGGGCGACGATCGTGGAGCGCAAGCCGGAGATTATCCGCCGGGTCATGGCCGACAACGCTTATCCGCCGGAAATCGTGGCGGCGCTTGAGGCGTTCCGGGATGAAATCGCGCATGGCGTCATCGCGCCACTGCACGAGGATGCGCCGGACGTGGACTTCTGGAACGCGCATCAGGCGCAGCACGCGGGCAAGACGTGGCTTGACGTCCCCTGGTACTTTGCCGAGACGTACTTCTACCGGCGGCTGCTAGAGGCCACGCGCTACTTTCAGCCGGGGCCATGGCGCGACGTGGACCCCTTCGCGCCGCAGAAACGGGCGCAGGAAGCCGCCGCCATTGCGCAACTGGCGACCGTGTGGCCCGCCATCGAACACCTGCCACCCGACGAGCGGTTCGTGCTGCTCCTGCACTCTGCCCTGTGGGGCAACCGCGCAGACCTGAGCAATTTCACCGTCAAAGAGAGCGCGCATCGCGGGTTGGAGGCTCACACCGAGCGCAGCAACTTGTTGATTGACGACACTGAGGCAGTGCTGGCATTTTTCGGTCAACGGATTGAATGGATGAAACGGATTTTTTCTTCAAATCCGTTAAAATCCGTTCAATCCGTTGACACTGTCGCCTTCATCAACGACAACGTGGGTGCCGACAGCCTCTTCGATCTGGCGCTGGCGGATTTTCTGCTCACGCACGGCTGGGCGCAGCGTGTCATCTTCTACCTCAAAAACCAGCCCTTCTTCGTCTCCGATGCCATGCCGGAGGACATCCGGCTCGTCATCCAGCAACTGCAAGCTGCGCCAGAACCCACCGTCGCAGCTCTGGGACATCGCTTGCACAACGCCTTACTTCCTGCTTCTTACTCCCTACTCCTTACTACCGATCCCTTCTGGACAAGCTGCCTCTCGTTCTGGGACCTGCCGCCCGCCTTGCGCGACGACCTGGCCCGCGCCGACTTGCGCATCCTCAAGGGCGACGTCAACTACCGCCGCCTGCTCGACGACCGCCACTGGCCGCACCATACGCCTATCGAAGCCGCCGACGCCGCTTTCCCCCGTCCTTACCTTGTCCTCCGCACCCTCAAAGGCGAGATTATGGTACATTTACAGCCAGGCCAGGCCGAAAGCCTCACGGCAGCAGACCCAACCTGGCTTATCAATGGGAAGAGAGGCATTGTGCAGTTCGTCAGAAATCAAACCACGAATCTTCACGAATCTCCACTAATTTTTTCTTGATTCGGGATCATTCGTGCAGATTCGTGGTCTATTCTTGGAGGGGGGAACATAAATGGCGCAACAAACAAAAACGACGGTTGACCTGTTGTACAAGGACGAAGTATACGCTATCGTCGGTGCAGCAATGGAAGTCTATAATGAACTTGGCCCAGGTTTTGCAGAAAACATCTATCAAGAGGCGCTCGCTATGGAACTACGAGAGCGCAATATCCCCTTTGTCGAACAACGGCCAATCCAGGTTATGTACAAAGGTAAACCCCTACGGCAACGCTACATCCCCGATTTTTTCGTCTACGACAAAATCATCGTTGAGATCAAAGCTGTCAAGCAATTAGGGTTATTGGAACAGGGCCAAATCCTGAACTACCTTAAAGCAACTGGAGTACGCCTGGGTTTACTGATCAACTTCGGGAATGACTATAAACTGGATTGGGAACGCAAGATCCTATAATAGCAGGCATCTGCCAGAGAAATCAAAATTAGTGGAAATTCGTGAAGATTCGTGGTAGAAGAAGGAAGATACCTTATGACTTTAGTTTCCGCTAAATAACGCAGAGGAAAAAGGTGGTAATGGGCTCAAAGTATGGTAATCTAGTTGTATCAAACAAAAGAAACAGACCAAGAGGCCCATTACCATGATC
>JAIOAS010000047.1:0-19041 GCA_019873725.1 Chloroflexota bacterium
CGGAAAATCGCCTGCCCGTACAAAATCGCCATCACCAAAAATCCGGCAAACATATACGAGAATCTCGAGAGCTGGAGTGTCGACACGATATTGGGAATCAACACACTACACGCGCCCAACACCAACAGCCAGGCCTGCAGGCGATACAGATGAAACGTGCGCACGGCAAAACGGATGAGGAGCACCGCACCGACCAACATCAAAGCGTAGCTATAAACGGTATGGACGTAAAACCACGGTCCATAAACCCAGTTAAGCGAGGTCAAGAAACCGACCTGATAGAATCTTAACTCTCGATAGAAGGCGTGGTGCAGTGGATTGCTCAAGAACAGGACGATGCTCAGCGCAGGGACAAGGCTCAACGCCAGGACGCGGCGACGGGTAAGCCAATCCGCATATCCGCTATAGTCCAGGGCAAAGAACAACCAGGCCGGCGGCGCGGTGACGATGCCGATCATCGTCAGAGAAAATGCAGCGAACGTGAACGGATTGTCCGGCGGGAGAACCGTCCGCAACAACGATCCCCAGAGGATGGCCAAAGCGCACGTGAGCGACCGGGCAAACGCGGAGGCGCTGGAAACCCGGCGATGACGCCAGGCATACACGGTGATGCTGGTCATAATCACCACGGACAAAGAAAAAGCGCCGATATAGAGATACATACCCCAGGTGTTCATAGATTCTGCCCCCCCGCAGACAAGGTTTCGCGCATTATCCATTATACTAACCGTACAGTAAATTTTCCATTTCACCACGGAGACACAGAGGGCACGGAGGATTTTTATACGGCTTCCTCTGTGTTCGCGGCAACTTGCCGCCGTGTCTCTGTAGTGAATTTTCAGCGTGCGTTTGGTATATTCATTCGTCATTCGAGGCCAGTCGTATGGGCGAGGCATCCCCCACCAGGCCCCTCGTCAACCCAAAATCACCGCAGGGATGCCTCGCCCCTACCGCCGCAACACCAACGGCAAATAAACGTCGTAATGCGGCCAAAACGCCAGATTGGAAAGCGCCGACCAGCCGCCCTCGTTGTGCGTTTTGACGGCGAAATAGCGCGTGCCGCTGTCGTAGGGGATGGTGTGCGTGGCCGTATCGAGCACGCCGCCCGTGGCGAAATCCGGCGCGGCGTCCCAGTTCGCGGCAGTGATGGGCTGCGCAGCGTAGCGCACCGTCGTGGTCACGGCACCGGCGGGCGGCGTCCAGCGCAAGGTGATCGTGAGGTCGCTGCTGGCGAGCGTGGCCTGCGTCACGCGCAGGTCGCGCACGGCGGCGGGCGCGGGGATGCCGTACTCGTCCGCGCCGATGTCGCGCGCGGGGCCGATGGGCCGGGCATCGCCGTCGATGTCGTCGTCGCACAGCCCGGCGGATAGCGCCGCGCCCTGGTCGATGGCCGCAGCGGCCGTCGGCAGGAGGTGCAAATCGCCGCCGGAGCCGTCCACGAACAGAGTCAGCGGCGCGTTCGTCAGATTGCCGGCCTGGACCGCCGTCGCGCCGTCGCGTTCGCGCAGGTTGTGACTGACCAGGTTGTTCACCAAATCCACCGAGGTGTTGGGATAGCGCCACTCGATGGACGAAAACGGCGCTTGCGTGGAGATCACCGAATTGTGGTAGGTCTTCACTTCGCAGGCGTTCCACAGGCTGATGCCGTTGTCATAGCCGTCCGCAGAGGCGAACAGTTCCGCGCGATTGGCGAAGATGAAATTGTTGCGGATGACGCCCCCGTAGTGGTCGATGTAGCCGCTGGCGGCGGGACAGGGATCGTCGGCGTAGGTGCGCGCCGTTCCGTCCGTCGCCATGCCGAAGCCGATGCCGCGCGCGTTGTTGCGCAGCACGTTGCGTTCCACAATGGGATCGCGGCAGCCGCGCCAGAAGTGGATGCCGTGCTCGGAGAGGCCGACGCTGCACCAGAAGCCTTCGATCAGGTTGTCGCGCACCACCCAATCGCGCGCCTGGTGCATGTCGATGCCGCCGGTGTAGCAATCGCTGACGTGCGAACGTCCGGCGTCGGTCAGCTCGATGGTCGAACAGGCGATCACGCCGCTGTCGGGATAGTGGCCCGCGCTCCCCGGATTGACCTTGATGGCCTGTTCTCCCGGATCGGTGATGTGAACGTTGTAGATCAGCGTGTTGAGCGTGTCCGCCGTCTCCGTGCTGACCACGTGAATGGGATGTGTACCGGCGCGTTTGATGGTGATGCCGGCTATGGTGACGTTAGAGGCGGCGATGGTGATGATCTCCGTACCGCTGTAGTTGTCGTCGAGGATGACCGCCTCACGGCCCCCACCCGCCGAACGGATCGTAACGTAGGGCGTGTCGATCCAGACGTAGTGCCCGTTCGCGCCGAGGTTGTACGTCCCGTCCGCCAGCAAAATCGTCGTGTGCGGCTGCGCCGCGTTGACGGCGTCCCACAACTGCGCCTCGGTCGAGACGTTGACGATGGTATCCCCTGCCGGGGTCGGCGGCAAGGGCGCGCACTCCGTCGATGCCCGCGCGATTTCGACGAAAGCAGGCGACGGTGGAGAAGCGGTCGCAGTAGCGGTCGCAGTAGCGGCCGCATTAGCGGTCGCAGTAGCGGGCAGAAACAACAGCGCAACAAGCATGGCGATACGCCACGTTTTCATCGGTATACCTCCTATTTCCTGTACAACTGGGTCAACAGCGCGTGCAGCCGCTCCGGCGTCTGGCCGAACTGCACAGCGCGTTCATGATCGATCACCAATGGGATCGCATCGGCAAATTCCAGAACGAGCATGTAGAGCGTCACCTCTTGCTCGATGCCGCGCCCGCCGCGCACCGTGACGGTGCGCGGGCGCAGGGTCACACGCTGCAACGCGCGCGCCGGCTGCTCCTGCCAACCGCCGCGCGGGAAACGGTAGCGGATGCGCTCTCGGTGAAATTCCCAGGCGATGGGCTGTTCCATTCTGAACGGGCCGTACCTCGTCGTCAAACCGCGGAGTACGATGATCAGTGCGGGCAGAAAAACGACGCCGGTCAGCGCAAAGAAACGGTGTTTTGCTCAGTCAAGTTCATGCAAGCACCCAACAGATTATAGAACAAGCCTGGCTGAATAGCAAACACATTGGCCGCGTTTGTCCGAAGCCAGTTGCATCGGAGGAAATTCACGTCATAATAAGGATGATTCCCGCGGCGCTCACCGGTAGGTATGAGCGTACCGCACTTGGGGACCCTAGGTATAGGCGCTGCGCGCCTATACCTGCCCGCTGCGGTTGGCCTGCCGACCTGGGATGACGTGTTCACCGCCAGGTCGCCTTACCCGCTAACCTTGGGGCCTTGCGGCCAGGAGGATACCGGCCGGTGCGCGGTGCGCCGGCCTCAATCCTGTCCCCGCCCCTTGCTGCGGCGCGTAAGGTCACAGGCCAACCGTCAGATGATGTTTACAGGTAGAGCGCGCGTGTGCGCTAAGACGCTCTACCTTTAGCTTACACGGAGGCAAACTATGGGATTATTGAGTCACGTCATTCAAATCTGGGAATACGAGCGCGGGTTGCTGTACCAAAAAGGCCGGTTCGTGCGAGTGCTGGAGCCAGGACGTTACCGACTGTGGCGTTGGGAACACAAGAACATCCAAAAGGTCAGCCTGCGCCAGGTGAGCCAAACCATCAATGGGCAGGAAGTGTTGACGACCGACAAAGTGCCTGTGCGCGTCACGCTGATTGCCCAATACGCCGTCCAGGACCCTGCGCTGACTATCCACAGCGTCGAGAACTACGTCGAACGGTTGTATCAGGATGTGCAGCTTGCGTTGCGGGAGATGATCAGTTCGCGCAGCCTGGATGATCTGCTGGCCGAGCGTGAAGCGCTGAGCACGGCCCTGCAAGAGGCCACGGCCACATCCGCCGCCGGATATGGCGTCAAGGTGCAGCGCGTGGGCGTCAAAGACATTATCCTGCCGGGGAATGTACAGCGCGTCTTCTTACAAGAGGTCGAGGCCGACCGGGCCGGGCGCGCGGCGCTCATCGCGGCGCGGCACGAAACCGCCGCGGCCCGCGCGCGCGCAAACACCGCCAAGCTGATCGAAGAAAACCCCGCCATCCAACGGCTCCAAGAACTTGAGGCGCTGGTGACGCTGGCTGCCAAAGACGGCAACGTGCTCATTGTGCCCGGATTGGAAAACCTGCTGGCGAAGAAATGAGCGCCTTCAGCGCATTGACGCGGCTGTTTGCCCCTTTCGTGACGGTCCGCCCGGCCCCCCGCGCCGTCTCGGATGATGTGGCGCGGCTGGCAAGTTTGCTGGATGTCGCGCCGGAGCTACTGCTGGCGTTCCGCTTCGGCCTGCCGCACGGCTATCACTACCGCACGTTTCAGGTACGCAAGCGCGACGGCGCGCCGCGCACCATCTACGCGCCCTCGCCGCCGCTCAAAAGCCTGCAACGCGCGCTGCTGCGCAACTACCTCGACGGATTGGATGCGCATCCCGCCGCGTTAGGCTTTCGGAAGGGATGCTCCATCGCCGATCACGCGCGGGCGCACCAGGGGCAGGCCGTGGTACTCACCGCCGATCTCGAAGACTTCTTTGCCCACGTTGCCGCCTGGCGTGTGGAGGATTTCTTCATTGCCCAGGGGTGGGATGAGACTACCGCCGCCATCCTCACGCGACTCTGCACCTTACGCGGCGCGCTACCGCAGGGCGCGCCCACCAGCCCGGCCTTGAGCAACCTCGTCAATGTCCCGCTCGATGCAGCGCTGGCAGCCCTGGCCGGGCGCACCGGCGGGCGTTACACGCGCTACGGCGACGATTTGGCGTTCTCCTGGCCGGTGGAACCCCTGGCACCGGAAACACAACGCGCCCTGCAAGCGATCATCCTGACGCATGGCTACCGGCTCAATGCAGAAAAATGGCAGCTTTACCATCCGCACCGCGGCGAAGAACCGCGTCTGACCGGCGTTATTTTGGGCCGCGACGGCACGCTGCATCCTGCGCCGGAGGTATTGAAGACGATGCAAAGCTTGACGAAAGCCGCGCCGTCCGATGTCCAGACGATGGTACGCTTGCGCGGCTATCGCGGGTTCATCGGTATGTTGAATCCAACGCGACAACGACGCCCTAAACGGAAGTAGAGGAGGAACAAGCCGTTAAACAGCACGTGATCCTTCTGGTGATTACCCACATCACACCGCAGAGTACGCTGAGGCCGCAGAGAGATACCAAAAAAGGTCTTTATCTGCGCACTTTGCGCCCTCTGCGGTGAATGGATATGACGCCAGTACGTCCAGCTTTGATCAACGGGTGGGTCATCACCAGGATCCTTCATCAGTGCTACATGTTACCTCAAAGACATAGTCGCCATGACTTGCCAAATCTCCCTGATGGTGATAGTCTTTGAGATGAAGGAAAGCTTATGATAGACGTGCTGGAAGGGTCCCGACCGTACAAACACAACCGCCCCACGATTGGCGTGTTGGCCGGCTGGCGCGTGTATACCGGCACACTCGACACGTTCCTCGGGCCGGTGTATCAGGGGACGCGCGCCGCCGCTCTCGACATGGATTGCAATCTCCTGCTTTCGTGCAGTGTAGACCTGGGCATCGGCCAGGAAAACCCGCGCCCGGCCTGGGCCGTCCCCCTGCCCGACGTGGACTTCATCCCGGTTGGCCCCTGGAACGTGGATGGGCTGCTCATCGTGGGCCGGTTTTCCTCGGAACCCACGGCGAGTTATTTGCAACGCCTCGTCGCCGAGGGGTATCCCATCGTGTTCGTGGGCGCGGGGGAGAAGGGGCCGACGGTCATGGCCGACAACGAGGGCGGCATCCGCCAGGCGATGGCCCACCTGGTGGCGCACGGTCACCGGAGCATCGCCTTTATCGCCGGATACCAGCGCGATACCGACGGCGACAGCGCCCGTCGCATCAACGCCTATCACGCCGCCGTGCGCGAATACGGCCTGGAAACCGACCCGCGCCTCGTGGCATACGGCCGCCACAGCACCAGCGGCGGCCGGCTGGCGATGGAGCAAATCCTGGCCTCCAAAGTCCCCTTCACCGCCCTGGTGGCCAGTAACGACCTCTCCGCCCTGGGCGCGATGCAGGTGCTCGACCGGAACGGATTACAGGTGCCCCGCGATGTCGCCGTCATCGGGTTCGACGACCGGCTTGAAGCTACAGCCCACGTGCCCCCCCTCACCACCATCCGCTACCCGGCCTTTGAAGAGGGCTACCAGGGCGTGCTGCTGGTGTTGGAATATATTCAGGGGCGGACAAAAGGCCATAAAGTCGTTCAGGTGCCCACGCAGTTGATCATCCGCGAGTCGTGCGGCTGTTTGATCGGCGTCCCAACCACCGTCGCCACAGAAACGCCCCCCGCAGCAGACAACGAGACAGCCGTAGCGCGCATAACCAGGCTGATGACCTCCACCATGGGTATCCACATGCAACGGCTAAACCTGGAGCAAGTACAACGCCTATGCCAACAACTGGTGGAAGCTTTTGTGTTGAATCTGCAACAACGCGATAGCCTGGCTTTGCATCTGACCCTGCGGCAAGTGCTGCAACAGGTGATCGCCCTGGGTGGCAATCTCAACGCGTGGCAGGCGGCCATTTCGCTGTTGCGGGACAATGTGCGCGTGGTGCCCGGCGCTACTGTCGATCCCGACACCCGGCGCTTTGCTGAGGAAATCCTGGATCGGGCGCGACTCGTCATCGGCGAGGTGGCCCACCAACAAAACACGCGCCATCTGCTGCGGCAGATCGACGTTGCCGATCAGATGGGCCGGATGACGGCGCGCTTTTTCGCCGCACAAGACGAGGCGGAGATCTTTGCCATCTTGCCAGAAACCCTCCCGGCGATTGGCATCCGCCATGCGCTGGTGGCTTTTTATGAGGCAGAAGGCGACGATCCTGCCGCGTGGAGTGTGGTCCAAGCGCCGGCGCTTACCGATGAAGGCCAACGACGCTTCCCCAGCCGGCAATTCCCACCGCCGGGTCTGTATCCCGACAACCAGCCCTTTAGCCTGGCCCTGCTGCCGTTGCGGATTCAAGGCGGCGCAACCGGTTTTGTCGCCTTCGACGCCGGCAACCTGGAACCGTGCGCGCACATTGTCCGGCAATTGGCGGCCTCACTGCGCGGCATCGGGCTGTACCGGCAGGCCGTCGAAGCGCAACGCCTGGCCGAAGAACGGCGGCAAATGGCCGAAGACGCCAACCGGCTCAAGAGCCGCTTTCTCTCGATGGTGAGCCATGAGCTGCGCACGCCCTTGAACCTCATCTCCGGCCTGAGCGACCTGCTGTTGCGTGAAATGCCGCCCGAAGCCGCGCTGAACGGCAGCCGGCAAGAAGACCTGGAGCGCATCTACATCAACGCGCAGCATCTGGATGGCCTGATCCGCGACGTGTTGGACTTGACCCGCATCGAAGTGGGACAGTTGCAGTTGAGCTACGAAGCGGTGGACATCATTGAGATGCTCGAACCGGTGATCGTGATCGCCCGCCAACTCACGCGCGACAAGGCGCTGCGCTGGCAAGTGGATATCCCCGACGCAGTGCCCTATGTGTGGGGCGACCGTACCCGGTTGCGGCAAGTGGTGCTCAATTTAATCAACAACGCCGTCAAATTCACCTCGCAAGGCGAAGTGAGCCTCCGCGTGACCGTGGATGACAATGTCGTGACCGTTTCTGTCCGCGATACCGGCCTGGGCATTTCGCCTGAAGAACAAGCCCTGATCTTCGACGAGTTCCGGCAATCGGAGCGCACCACTTCGCGCGGGTACGGCGGTTTGGGGCTGGGACTGGCAATCTGCAAGTTCCTGGTCGAAATGCACCAGGGCACGATCGGCGTCCACTCCACCGGCGAAGAGGGACGCGGGGCCGAATTCTACTTCACGCTGCCGGTGATGGAGCAACACACTGCCCCCGGCGCATGTGACGATGCTGCGCGCGGTCACGTTTTGCTCCTCACCGAAGACGTGGCGCAGGGACGGCGACTGGAAGAGCATCTCGCCCACAAAGGTGTCGACATTGTGCTGCGCGCCGTCGATACCGACACGGATTGGCGCGCGCTCTTGTGCGGCGGCTCGCCCGATGCCGTCATCCTGGATCAGGCGGTGACGTCTGCGCATGGGTGGAACATCCTGAAGACGCTCAAGGAGCACGCCCACACACGCGATGTGCCGGTGCTCTGCTATACGCTGTCGGAAGATGGCGACAAGGGCGCGCTTTTGCCCCTTGATCTGATGATGAAACCGCTCGGCAGAACTCAACTCGCCGAGATGCTGCTCGGACAAGGGCTGCTGGATTCCCAAGGGGGAACGCCGGAAACGCGCAAAATCCTGGTCGTCGATGACGATCCCAACATTTTGGCTATGCACACGCGCATGGTCCAGGCCCAATCTCCCCACTATCACGTGCTGCAAGCGCATAATGGCCGGGAAGCCCTGGCGATCTTGCATCAAGAGCAGCCTGACCTTGTCCTGTTGGATTTGATGATGCCCGAACTGGACGGCTTTGGCGTGTTGGAAGCGATGCGCGACGACCCCGCCACCCGGCGCATCCCGGTGGTCATCCTCACTGCCCAGGTCTTGACCGAAGCGGATATGATGCGGCTCAATCGCGGGATGGTCAGCATCCTGAGCAAAGGGTTGTTCAGCGCGGAGGAGACCTTGCAGCACATCGAGACGATGCTGGCGCGCCGCCGCAAAACCGTCCTTGAAGTGCAGCGGCTGGTACACAAAGCGATGGCCTTCATCCACACTCACTATATGGAGCCGGTCACGCGCGGTGAAATTGCGGCTCATGTTGGACTGAGCGAGCGCCACCTTACGCGCTGCTTCCAGCAAGAAGTGGGGGTGACACCGATGACGTACCTGAACCGTTATCGCATCCAGCAAGCCAAGGCGCTACTCGATGCCGGTGACATGGGTATCACCGAGGTGGCAATGGCGGTGGGCTTTTCCAGCGGCGGCTACTTCACCCGGGTGTTCCGCCAGGAACTGGGCGTCTCTCCACGCGAATATCTAAGTCTACGCGGTGATGACAACCTCTCATACGCGATGTGGCTCGACAGTTTGAAATAGTACAGGATTCGAAATTGTCCGAAAAATGCAAGAAGTCGTCCGAAAAGTGAAAGACTTTTTCCTCGCGAGGTGCTACAGTAGTGGTAACTGGTAACTGGTGACTGGCAACTGGTGACTGGTAATGTAATCCTCACCAATTACTGATTACCGATTACCAATCACGCATCACGTTTCACGAGGATGGTATGGCTTCAGCACTAGCACCCCTGATGGTCGTCGGTGACGATGCGAGTTTTTGTTACTTGATGCAGCGGTATGCCAGAAAAGCCGCCTGTCCGATCGTGCTGGCACACTTCGCCGAAGACGCGCTGAGCATCGCCTTGCACACGGCCCCGGTCGTCGTCATCGTCGAACTGGATGCCCCCGGCGATAAAGGACTGTCCATCCTGGGAACCCTCAAAGCCCATCCCGCCACATGTAACATCCCCGTCATTCTCTGCTCGTGGACCGACGAAGCCGAACACAACCTGGATGTGAATGTGGCGCTTTACCTGCGCAAGCCCATCCTCTACGACGATTTTCGGGCTGCCCTCGCTGAGGTCGGTGTCAACGTGAGCTGATTTGTCGATTGCGGATTGTGGATTTTAGATTTTGGATTTTAGATTTTGGATTTTGGATTTTGGATTTCGGACTTTCGACGCATCCTAGACAAGGAGAATACTTTATAAATGCCTGTTTCCTACATCACCTATGCACTGCAGAACGGCTACATTCACCATTGGCTCGTTGCCGGGCCACAAACCATTTTCCTGGACCAGCCGGGCCTCCTCTTGAGTGCCGACGCCCGACTCCGTCTCGCGCAGCGGTATCGCACCGACAATGCCGGCCTCACGCGCCAGCCGGTAGAACCAGGGCCGCTGCCGGAAGCCAATTTCACCCCCGACGATTCCACCGACAGCCATTACACCGGGCGGTGGGCTTACACAACCTGCGCCGAGGATCACTTTGTCGATGGTGACAGCCTGCTTGCCTTCACGGATCCCGATCCCCTCCCCCATTACGCGCGCGCCTGGGCCTACATCGAGATTGAAGCGCCACAAGCCGGGCCGGGAACGCTGGTCTTGACGACCTACGGCCCGGCAGACGTGTGGGTCAACGGTATTCTGGAAAACGGCCCACCGCGTTACCGCCACGCCGCATTTGGGTTTCACCAGGGCAGCTTCACGGCAGATTTGGTGGAGGGGCGCAACGCTATCCTGGTGCGCTTCGAGCAATTCGCCGGCGTTCCAGACAAACTCCCGCACGCCTTCGCCCTGCGCCTGGTCGACGCGCCAGGTGTCGTGCGCGTACAGCTTCCTACCCTCATCGAAGACGTGAATTACCGCAACAAACTCGAGCGCATCTTCGCCGCTGCCTATCTCGACCGTGACGTGTTCGTCTGGGAAGAGCGTCCGACCGTCTACTGGGCAGACAGCCAGGATGCTCCCGAAAATGTCATCATCCGTCTGCAAACCCCCTCAGGGCGCATCTACGCGGAATCTCTGGCCACGGTCACCCCTGGCGACAAGTGGCCGCTCGTCCAGGCCCATCAAGCGCCGCAGGGGCCGCTGCGCATTCTGATGATGCCGCCCATCAAAGCATACTATGAGGACAACACCCGTGTGCGGCGCACGTTCTCACTCTGGGGCATGGGATTGGCGCGCTATAACGAGGTTCCTGAGGGTGACTACGCCAAACGTCGCATGGACGCCTTGCAACACGCGATCCGTTGCGAAGGCAATCTTTTCGGCGAGATGGCAAAAATGGCCCTGGGCATGTGGAACGCGGTCGAGTCGCCGGTCCTCCTGCAACACATCGAGCGCGTCAACCAACACGCGACGGACAGCGCCCTGCACCTGCTCGGCATGCTCGGCATGCAGTACCGCTGGGGCGATGCGCCGGAATTTCCCAAGACATTCCCTGCCGCCCTCCGCAGTTGTCTCCTCAATTTTGACTACCAGGCGCCGGACAATGCGCCAGAGAGCGAGCAGATTCTCTTGCACACATGCGAGATTCTGGCCGGGCAGTTGTACCCCAAGCGAAAGTTCAAGTGGAGTGCGCAAAATGGCGAATGGCACGTCGCCCGGGGAAAACGCCGGGTTATGGCCTGGTTGCGCGCGCGGGCGATGGGTGGATTCGGCGAATGGGATTCGGGCAGCTCGTTCGAGGGGGAGTTAACGGCATTAGCGCATCTGATCGACCTGGTCGAAAACGAGGCGCTGTGGGAAATGGCGACTGTCGTGCTCGATAAGCTGCTGTTCACACTCGCGCTCAATAACTTCCACGGTGTTTCAGGCGGGACGCAAGGACGTATCGATGCCGCGAGTGTCCTGGGTGGGTGGCTGTCGCCGCTGGGGGGCGTCACGCGGCTGCTATGGGGGATGGGCATCCTCAACCAACACCTGGCCGCTCCCGTCAGCCTGGCGTGCATGGAAGATTACGAACTGCTGCCGCTGCTCGAGGAAATTGCAACCACGTCACCGGAGGAATTGTGGAACCGCGAACAACACCTGCTGCCCACCGTCGAACCGGAGACCGCAGAGCCTGAGACAGCAACCTCCCCATCCTCCATCAACAAAGTCACCTACCGGACGCCGGATTACCTGCTCGGCTCGGCGCAGGATTACCGCCCCGGCGCAGCGGGGACACGCGAGCACATCTGGCAAGCCACGCTAGGACCGGGCGCCGTCGTTTTCACCAATCATCCGGCGAACAGCGGTACAACCGAAGCGCATGCGCCCGGCTTCTGGCGCGGCAATCGCGTTTTGCCGCGAGTGGCGCAGTGGAAAGACGTCCTCATCGCCGTGTACCGCCTGCCGGATGACGATTGGATGGGCTTCACGCACGCCTATTTCCCGACCGTCGCCTTTGACGCCTACTGCGTGCGCGAGGATGCGCAGGGACATCCGTGGGCCTTCGCGCAAAAGGGGACGGGCTATCTGGCACTCACCGCCGCTCAAGGACTAACACTGATGAAGCATGGGCCGGGCGCCTACCGCGAGTTGCGCTCGCCCGGACAGCACAACATCTGGCTGTGTCACATGGGACGCGCCGCGCTGGATGGCGACTTCGAGGCGTTCCAGGAAAAAACACTCGCCTTGCCGGTGATATTCACGGAGTTAGCCGTCACCGTGACCACCTTGCGCGGTGAGACGCTGGCTTTCGGATGGGAAGGTCCCCTGCTGAGAAACGGCCAACCTGAACCGCTCGCGGATTTCAAACATTACGAAAACCCGTATTCCGTTACAGAACTGCGCGCTCCGCAGATGGAAATCCGATCCGCCAATTACCTGATGCGGCTGAAACTGGCATAGCTTTCAGCGATCAGCCAGCTCTTGATCAGGGTATCTTTGCTGAAAGCTGATATGTCCTAAAAGTATCAAAATCTGTCCGAAAAATGGAAGACTTTTCGGGAAAGGAGTGCTAAAGTATAGAATAACAATCCTGCGCATGAGAACTTTGTTCGTATGCAAAACCACCGAAGGCATAAAAACGCGATAGGGATATCGCGGCTACTCGACTCTAAACACTGAGGGATTTTTACCCTTTGTGAGAGTAATTTCATTTACACATTCTATCAAAGAAGGAGGAAGCTATGAAATCGAAAGTATTGACCCGCCGTGAATTTCTGCACTTGACCACGGCAGCCGCGCTTGGCGCGGTAGCGACGGCTTGTACTCCACCGACCCCCCAGATCATCAAGGAGACGGTTGAGGTCGAAAAGGTGGTCGAGAAGACCGTCGAAGTTCAGGTTGAGAAGACCGTCGAGGTTCCCGTTGAGAAGATCGTCGAGGTCGAAGTCCCGGAGGGGCGCGCCGAGCCCCCGATGCTGGAGGCGCTCGTCAAGGCCGGCAAGCTGCCCCCCGTCGAAGAGCGACTCCCGATGGTGCCCTTCGTGGTGGGCGGGCGCGATGCCATCGGCGTCTACGGCGGTGAGGTTCGCCAGATCCACTTCGACACCGTCTGGTCGGTGGACACCTACGACTGGATGTCCGATCGGGTCATGCAATACTCGGACGCGGACTTCCGCACGCTCGTCCCCAACATGATCGAGAGCTGGGAAGGCTCGGACGATGGCAAGGTCTATACCTTCCACATGCGCAAGGGCATGCGCTGGTCGGATGGCGAGCCACTCACCACCGCAGACGTGGACTTCTGGTGGAACAAATGGGCCACGGTCGAAGGGCTGGGCTGGGTCGCCAACCCCTTCAACGGCATCCAGAGCAAGCGCTGCACCCTGGAGATTCTCGACGACTACACCTTCCGCTGCACATTCGATTACACGTTCGGCCTCTTCCCCCACATGCTCACCCGTAACATGGGCGGCTATCCGCAGGAAGGCCCCTTCATGCCGGCACACTTCTTGAAAAACTACCACCCCGACTTCGCCGGCGAGGAGGCGATCAAGAAGCTGATGGCCGAGTGGGGCATGGAAACCTGGCAGCAAGTAACCAACCGCTTCTGCAGCCAGTGGGGATTGAACACCTGGCAGTTCCCGGATTGGGCTAAGGACTTCCCCACCCTGGCGGCCTGGATCCCGAAGGAATATCCGTCAGAGGGTCTCATCATCTTCGAGCGCAACCCCTACTACTGGAAAGTCGACCTGGTGGGCAACCAACTGCCCTACATTGATACCTTGCGCCTGGACTACATGGCCGACACCCAGACGATGGAACTGAAGCTCATCGGCGGCGAGTTGGACTGGCTGGGGATGCACGACGTGACCGTTGCCAAGTACCCCCTGTACAAGGAGAACGAGGAAAAAGGCAACTACACCATCGGCGACTACCTCTCCTGTATGACCGACCGCTACACCCTCTACCCCCGCCGCACGCTCCCCAAAGACCCGGTGTTGGAGGAGATCGTCAACCATCCCAACTGGACGCGCGCGCTCTCCGTGGCTATCGACCGCGATGAAATCAACGAAAGCCTGTTCTACGGTCTGGCCCGCATGGGGCAGATGGCGCCGATGCCCAACTCCTCATACTACAAGGAGAAGTACGGTACCGCCTGGGCGCAGTACGATCCGGATCTGGCGAACAAGCTTTTGGATGAGATGGGATTGGATAAGCGTAACAGCAGCGGTATTCGTCTGCGGCCCGATGGCAAGCCGCTGAGCTATATGATCGAGCACGCCGGCATCCGGGTGGGCGCTTCGGTCGCCGAGTTCTGCGAGATGGTCACCACCTACTGGCGCGAGATCGGCATCGATGCGACGGTCAAGCAGATCGATGAGTCGCTGTACAGCGAGCGGATGATGGCCAACGAGGTCGAGTGCGGCATCTGGCACGCCGACCGCTGCACCGACATGCTCCTGCCGATCCAGATGCAGTGGTACGTGCCGGTGGCCGACGGTCAGCAGGGTGGCGTTTCCTACGCCTGGCAACAATGGTACCAGGCCACGGACAAGGAAGCCGAGGGTCTGGTCACCCCACCGGAAGAGATCCAGCAACTGTTCGCCTGGGTCGACGAAATGAAACTGGTCGTCGACGATGACGAGCGCGTAGCGATTGGGCAGAAGATCTTCGACTACCTGGCCGATAAGCCCCTGGCCATCGGCACAGTGCTCGAAAGCCCGTGCCCCATCCTCTTCAACAAGAATATGCGCAACGTGCCACGGCCCAAAGTGCCCTTCGGCTGGGACACCTACGGCGTCAACACTTACCATCCGTGCGCCTTCTTCTACGAAGGTGGAAAGCGGGCGTAATGCCTGCATAATCACAGCGACCGGGTTGCCAGCTTCTCGGGTTGGCAACCCGGTTTGGTCTATTGCGGGCACGGCTGGCATCTGACGAACCATTCGCCATGTGCCATTCGCCATTTCTTAAGGAGGTAAATCCTTATGCTTTCCTATATCATTCAGCGCATCATTCGCGCCATACCCCAGTTGCTGTTGATATCAATCCTGGCTTTTATCATCATCCAACTCCCCCCAGGCGACATCGTGACCAGGCAGATCGAGCGCCTGCAAGCCAGCGGAGTTACGGTGAGCGAAGCGCAAGCTCAGGCCCTGATACGACAGTACGGGATGGATAGGCCGATGTACCAGCGATATCTCCTCTGGATCAGCAATATCATCACCAAATTCGACTTTGGGTATTCCTACACCTTCGAAAAGCCCGTGGCCCAAGTCATCCTGGAACGCATGGGCTACACTTTCGCCATCGCGCTGTTCGCGCACATTTTTACCTGGACGGTAGCGATCCCCATCGGCATCTATGTGGCAGTCAAGCAATACTCGCTTGCCGACTATATCGTGACCCTCATCACCTTCATTGGCCTGGCGGTCCCGGCGTTCTTCCTGGCCATGATCATTATGTATGTAGCCCTCACCAAATTTGGCATCCGTACCGGAGGGTTATTTTCACAGGAATACATGGTGCAGCCGTGGAGTTGGGGCAAGTTTGTAGACCTGCTCAAGCACATGTGGCTTCCCATCATCCTCCTCGGTACCGGCGGCGTCGCCGGCACAATCCGCACGATGCGCGCGATGATGCTGGACGAGCTGCGCAAGCAGTACGTGACGGTAGCGCGCGCGAAGGGGCTGTCCGAATTCAAAGTCATTGTGCGTTATCCAGCCCGGCTGGCCATCAACCCAATTTTGAGTGGGGTGATGTGGCTGTTGCCGTGGCTCTTCTCCGGCGGCATTATTCTGGAAATCGTCCTCAACCTGCAAACGGCCGGCCCGGCATTGTATGCTGCGTTGAGAAATCAGGATATGTATATGGCCGGCGCTTACATTTTGATCACCGGAGCTTTGACCGCGATCAGCGCAATCTTATCGGACGTATTGCTGGCCGTGTCAGATCCGCGCATCCGCTTCGGTGGTGTGGAGGGCGCATGAGCAAGAAAACGTTACAGAAAAAGCAGTTGGGACGCAAAACCCGGCGTCCAATACCGGAGGGACAGGAGGAAGAGTTCTACCGGGCCGGGCAATGGCAACTCGTGTGGTGGAAGTTCAGGCGGCACAAGCTGGCTCAGATCGCCATGGTCGTGCTGGGAATCCTGTACTTCATTGCCATCTTTGCCGAGTTCGTCAGTCCGCATGATCCGCTGCGGCGCTACAAACAATATCTGTCTTTCCCCCCGACAGCAATCCACATCCGCGATAAACAAGGCAGATTTCACACACCGTTTATCTATGGGATGAAAATGGGGCGCGATCCGGTCACCTTCCGCCCGGTCTATGAGGAAGATACAAGCATCATTTATCCGATAGGGCTGTTCGTCCGGGGTGACCCGTACAAACTCTGGGGGCTGATTCCAAGCGATATTCATCTCTTTGGCGTCGGTGGGGGCGACGAAGCTATGCCTTTGTTCATTTTGGGCACCGACACCATTGGACGAGATGTCCTGTCGCGTATTTTCTACGGCGCGCGCATCTCGCTGAGCGTTGGTTTGGTGGGGATCGCGATCAGCTTTGTGCTGGGGTTGCTCCTGGGCGGTATCTCCGGGTTCTTTGGCGGGGTGGTTGATGAAATCATCCAACGGGTCATCGAGGTGATTACAACGCTGCCGTCCATTCCATTGTGGATGGCCCTGGCCGCCGCCCTCCCCCGCGAATGGCCGCAGTTGCGCATCTACTTCGCCACCACCCTGATTCTTTCCATCCTGGGATGGACGGGGCTGGCGCGCACAGTGCGCGGACGGCTGCTGAGTATGCGCGAGGAAGACTTCGTCCTGGCCGCCCGGCTCGATGGAGAGACTGAAGCCGCGATCATCGCTCGCTATATGCTCCCCGGCTTTCTCAGCTACATCATCGTCTCGCTCACCGGGTCGCTGCCCGGCATGATCCTCGGCGAGACGTCGTTGAGTTTCCTGGGCATCGGCCTGAACCCGCCCACGATCAGTTGGGGCGTGATGTTACAAGACGCCCAGGATATTATGAACGTGGCCCACTACCCGTGGATTCTGTGGCCGGTGCCGGTGGTGGTACTCGCGGTGCTCATGTTCAACTTCTTGGGCGACGGCTTACGCGACGCCGCAGACCCCTACGTGAGTTAGGAGGCGCTATGTCAGCAGATCAAGTGCTTGCCGAAATCAAAAACCTGCACACCTACTTCTATCTGGCCGAAGGTGTCGTCCGGGCCGTGGATGGCGTCGATCTGACCATCAAGGCAGGGCGCACGTTGGGCATTGTGGGAGAAAGCGGCTGCGGCAAAAGCATCACCGCGCTTTCCTTGATGCAATTAGTCCCTCCCCCAGGCAAGATCGAAGAAGGCGAGATTACCTATTACCAGACCGTCCACAAGACGGAGGCAGCATCGACGTCGAACGTGATCGAAATCACGAAACTCAAGCCCAACAGCCGTGAGATGCGCGCCATCCGGGGCAACCAGATTTCGATGGTCTTCCAGGAACCGATGGCGGCGATGCTGCCCGTGCGCACGGTAGGGGCGCAGATCATGGAAGCCATTATGCTGCACCAGCAGGTCAATAAGGCCGAGGCCCGTGAGCGCGCCATTGACATCCTGGCCCGCGTCAAACTCCCCAATCCAGACCGCATCGTGGATACCTATCCCTTCCAGCTAAGTGGTGGGATGCGTCAGCGCGCGGTGATTGCGATGGCCCTGAGCTGCAACCCCAACCTGCTCATCGCGGATGAGCCAACGACGGCGTTGGATGTGACCACCGAGGCGCAAATCCTCGACCTGATGCGCGCCCTACAAGCCGAATTCAACATGGCGATTATGTACATCACCCACAACCTGGGCGTGATTGCCGAGATGGCCCAGGAAGTCGCGGTGATGTACATGGGCAAAGTCGTCGAACAGACCGATGTGGTATCCCTCTTCAGAAATCCGCAGCACCCCTACACCCAGGCTCTGCTCCGCTCCATCCCGCAACTCGACGATGTGATGGCGCGCGCCGGTAAGAAGAAACGGCTGGAGACCATTAGAGGGATGATTCCCGATCCGTACAGCATACTGCCGGGATGCTCGTTCCATCCCCGCTGCCCGCAGTTTATGCAGGGCGTGTGTGACCAACTTGCGCCCGAAGTTGTCGAAACCGAGCCGGGTCACACCGTCCGCTGTCATCTGTACACCTCCCGTTCCGCGAAAACGCGAGCGAATTAAGGATACAACACTATGACCGAACACATCAATACCCAGAGTGAATCCAAAGCTCAACCGCCCTTGCTGGAAGTTAAGGCGCTCAAGAAATACTTCCCCATCCAGCGCGGATTCTTCAAAAGAGTCGTCGGTCACGTCAAAGCCGTGGACGGCGTTGATTTCTACGTCAACGAAGGTGAAACAATGGGCCTGGTTGGCGAAAGCGGGTGCGGGAAAACCACCACCGGGCGCTGCATCTTGAGGGCCATTACACCCTCCAGTGGAGAGATCTGGTTCCAGGACCCCCATCTGGGCCGGATCAACGTTGCCGAGCTGGAACACGAACAGCTTATCCAGGTGCGGCGCAACATGCGGATGATCTTCCAGGACCCGTATGCTTCGCTCAATCCCCGCATGACACTGTTGGAAATCGTCGGCGCGCCGCTGCGGGCGATGAATCTCGCCAGCGGCAAGGAGTTGGAAGATCGCGTGGCGGAAATGCTGCGCCGGGTAGGGTTGCGTCCGGAGTATATGCGCCGCTATCCCCATGCCTTCAGTGGCGGACAGCGCCAACGCATCGGCCTGGCGCGCGCGCTGGCCCCCAACCCCAAGTTCCTGGTGTGCGATGAGCCGGTCTCCGCGCTGGACGTGTCGGTGCAGGCGCAAATCCTCAATTTGCTCCAAGAGTTGCAAGAAGAAATGGGACTGACGTATCTGTTCGTCGCGCACGACCTGAGCGTCGTCGCGCACATCAGCGAGCGCGTGGCGGTGATGTACGTGGGCAAGATCGTCGAAATGGCGACCACGCACGAGTTGTTCATGTCGCCCAAGCATCCCTACACCGAGGCGTTGATGTCGGCCATCCCGCGTCCCGACCCCACCCCGCGGGAAAAGCGCATCCTGCTTACCGGTGAGGTGGCGAATCCGGCCAACCCGCCTTCAGGCTGCTACTTCCATCCGCGCTGCACCTACGTCAAGGACAT
>JAIOAS010000047.1:19657-24958 GCA_019873725.1 Chloroflexota bacterium
GACGTGCCGATGTACTGCAACGTCCAGTACCCGTTCCCGCCGGACAACATGCCCGAAGTCCCCAAAGACAACAACCCGGTCGGCTCGTACCGCACCACGTTCACCGTGCCCGCAGCGTGGGCCGGCAAACAGGTGTTCATCGTCTTTGACGGCGTGGATTCGGCGTTCTACCTCTGGGTGAACGGGCAATACGTGGGCTACAGCCAGGATAGCCGCCTGCCGGCCGAGTTCAACCTCACGCCGTACTTGCGGCCCGGTGAGAACACGCTCGCCGCGCGCGTCTACCGTTGGAGCGACGGCAGCTACCTCGAAGACCAGGACTTCTGGCGCTTGAGCGGCATCTACCGCGACGTGTATCTCTTCGCGGCCCCGCCTATCCACATCCGCGACTTCTGGGCCGTCACCGAACTCGACGCCGACTACCGCGACGCCATCCTCAACGTGCGCGCCGACATCGCCAACTATGCCGCCGTCAATACAGAGGGCTACACGTTGGAAGCCGAATTACTCGATGCCAACCGATTACGAGTTGCGAATTACGAATTACGAATCACGAATCACGAATCACGAATCACCTTCGCTATGCCGGTGGCGAACCCACTGAAATGGTCGGCGGAACATCCCAACCTGTATACGTTGCTGCTTACGCTCAAAGACCCGGCGGGCAATGTGCTGGAAGTGGAACGCTGCAATGTCGGCTTCCGCAAAGTCGAAATCAAGGACGGCAAAATCCTCATCAACGGCGCGGCGGTCTATTTCTACGGCGTCAACCGCCACGAGCACGACCCCGATACCGGCCACGCCGTCAGTGTCGCATCGATGATCCAGGACATCCTGCTGATGAAACGCTTCAACATCAACGCCGTGCGCACCTGCCACTATCCCGACGATCCACGCTGGTACGACCTGTGCGACGAGTACGGGCTGTACCTGATCGACGAGGCCAACCTCGAAACGCACGGCGTCTGGGACGAGCCGACCCGCGACCCCATGTGGCGGACGGCGTTCGTGGAGCGCGGCAGTCGCATGGTGGAACGCGACAAAAACCATCCGAGCGTCGTCATCTGGTCGCTCGGCAACGAGTCTGGGCACGGGCCAAATCACGCAGCCATGGCCGATTGGATTCACGCCAACGACCCCACCCGCCCGGTCTTCTACGATTCGGCGGAACACGAACCCTACATCGACATCGTCAGCAAGATGTATCCCTCGCTGGAACGCCTCACCGAGCTGGCGGAAAGGCCAGGGGAGACGCGTCCGTTCATCATGGCCGAATACGGGCACGCCATGGGCAACAGCCCCGGCAACCTGAAGGAATATTGGGACATCATCGACAAATACCCACGCCTGCGCGGCGGGTTCATCTGGGATTGGGTGGATCAAGGGTTGCGCCGGACTGCCCCCCCCTCTGTCCCCCCCGATGGAGGGGATGAAAGGGGGGGCGAATGGTTCGCCTACGGCGGCGACTTCGGCGACTCCCCACACGACGGCAGCTTCTGCATCAACGGCCTGGTCTTCCCCGACCGCACCATTCACCCCTCACTGTGGGAAGTGAAAAAGGTCTACGAACCGGTGCGGGTTGAGGCAGTAGACCTGTTGGCGGGGAAAATAGACGTCATCAACCGCTATCACTTCTCCGACCTGAGCCATCTGAACATCGCCTGGACGCTACAAAGGGACGGACAGGCCATCCAGCAAGGCCAGCTTCCGCGCCTGAGCACGCCGCCCGGCGGGCGGGAGCGGGTGACGGTCCCGTTTGCCCCCCCTTCCGTCCCCCCCAGTGGGGGGGAGACAGGGGGGGCCGAATACCACCTCACCCTCAGCTTCACGCTGGCGGAGGCCACGCGCTGGGCCGAGGCCGGGCACGAAGTCGCCTGGGCGCAGTTCGCCGTGTCGTTCCCCACGCCGAAGGCAAAGCCACTGGATGTAGCTACGTTGCCCGCCCTCACGTTGACCGAGTCTGTTGCGCAGGCCGTGGTGGCCGGGCCGGAGTTCGAGCTGGTCTTCGACAAACAGGCCGGAACCGTGGCGGCGCTGCGCTATCAGGGGCACGACCTGCTCAAAGCCGGCCCGAAGTCCAACTTCTGGCGCGCCCCCACCGAAAACGACCTCAACACCTGGGGAGATGAACGCGCCGCGCAACGCTGGCGCGAAATCGGCCTGGATCGCCTGGAAGAACGCATCGAGGCAGTGGCGGTGAAACAAGTCGCGCCGCAGGTCGTCGAGATTGCGGTGAAGTCGGTGTGCGCGCCCGGCGCAGACTTCGTCGCGCCGAGCACATCCGGCCCGGCACAACAGATGGAGGAGATCATGCAATTCCTCTCGTGGGCGCTGGATAAGGCGCTGTTGCGTGCGTTCTGCGCGCACCTGAACATGCCTTACGACAGTTTGCCGGGAACGATCAAGGCGGCCAAGATCAAGGGACTGCTCGCGCCGTTCGCCCAGGAGAACCGCCTGCAAGAGTTGATGTTGAACCTCTACCACTTCCTCAAAGAGAACGCGCCGGAGAAAATTCGGCCTGAATTCGAGGCGCGGCTCTTCCAGAATCAGATGAGCGCGCCGCAAGTCAAAGCGCCCGCACGGTTCGACTGCGCGTACACCTACACGATCTACGGCAGCGGGGACATCGTCATCGAGCACCACGTCAGGCCGGAAACGCCCGGATTGCCGTTCCTGCCGCGCATCGGCCTGCAAATGACGGTGCCGGGCGGCTACGAGCAGTTCACGTGGTACGGGCGCGGTCCGCACGAAAACTACGTAGACCGCAACTACGGCGCGCAGGTGGGCCTCTACAGCGGCACGGTGGACGAGCAATATGTGCCGTACATCGTCCCCGAAGAAAACGGCAACAAAACCGAGGTGCGCTGGGTCGCGCTGACGAACGACGCCGGTGTGGGCTTGCTGGCAGTGGGCGCCCCGTGGTTGGAAGTGAGCGCGCATCACTACACCACCCAGGACTTGACCGAGGCCACCCACACCTACGAGCTGCACCGCCGCGACGACATCACGCTGAACCTGGACTATGCCCAATCCGGCCTGGGCAGCGCGAGCTGTGGGCCGGGCCGCCGGCCGGAGTACCAGCTCAAGCCGGTGGAAACGCGCTACCGCGTGCGGCTGCGCCCCTTCTCCCAGGCGGCGGAATCGCCGATGGCGTTGAGCAAGCAACAACTATAAGATACCTTCTTTATCAGCAGATTAAGCAGATTTAACAGATCGGTATGTAAACCGATCAGAAATCTGCTTAATCTGCTAAATCTGCTGACAAAATGATGAATACATCTTGTCCCGATCGCAAAGACTACCGGCTGGCCGTCCTGATCGGCGTTCTTGCGCTTGCGCTCTACGTGCGCACGCTGGCGCCGGACGTGCTCTACCACGACAGCGCCGAGTTTCAAACGCTGACCTACACGCTAGGGATGACCCATTCCACGGGCTACCCGATCTATCTGTTGGCAGCGCGCGTGGTGGGATTTCTGCCGCTGTATTCTCCTGCCTGGCGCGTTAACCTGTTTTCGGCGTTGTGCGCGGCGTGGACGGTGAGCGGCGTCTACCTGCTGGCGCGCTATTTCACGCCGAACCGCATCGGCGCGGCGTTGGGGAGCGCGGCGCTGGCGCTGTCGTACACGTTCTGGTCGCAGGCGATCATCGCCGAGGTCTACACGCCGGGCATGGCCGTGCTGACGGCGGTGTTGCTACTGCTGGCCTACTGGCAGCGCGAGCCGTTCGCGCGGCGGCGCGCGCTGGCGTGGGCCACGGCATTGACGTGTCTGGCACTCGGTGTGCATCTCTCGGCGGCGCTGATCGCGCCGGCTGCGCCCCTGTTTGTGCTGTGGGTGCTGGCATTCCGGCCCAAAGCGCAGTGGTGGCCCTGTTTGCGCGCTGCGCTCATCGGGTTCGGCGTCGGCATAACGCTCTACTTCGGAACGTTCATCCTGATCGATCTCCACAACCCGCCCTCCAGCTTCTTCCAGATGACGATGGTCTCCTCACGTTCGGCGTGGGGTCTGGAGCTTACCGATATGGACAACGTCTTCGAGCGGTGGTGGCTGACGTTTATGAGCGCGCAGTGGCGCAGCGCGATGTTCCCGGAAGACGCCAGCTTCGCCGTATCCATCAGCAACTACCTCACCCGCGTTTTGAGCCAGGAGTTTTCGCTGTGGATGATCGGATTCGCCTTACTGGGCCTGGGTGAGATCAACCACAGCGCGCGGCAACTTGCCAGGCGCAGCGGAAACCCGGATCTCGACGATGCGAAAACGCGCGCCAAAGCGTTCATCAAGTCCATTCCCACCGCGCCGGCGCTGAGTCTGGGCGTCTTTATGGTCGTGGCTTACCTGGTTATGGTGGCGTTCATCCTTAATTATCATCCAGGGGATGAGTACGTGTTCTATCTCGGCACGTATATTTATATCGCCACGGCCATCGGTGTGGGGATTGGGCGGACGATCGAGTGGGCCAAACGCTTTCTGGCAAAACGCAAGAACTGGACGCGCCGCCTCTACCCGCTGGTGGCGGTGCTGTGCGCGTTGATCGTCGTCACGCCCTACGCCGGTCCGCGCTGGGAGGCGCTCAAGGCCGGCAAAGGGACGTTCGTGCAGGAGACGTATCCCTACCCGCTTGAGAACCTGAGAGAGCCGCGCATGATTTACACGATGCGTCTGCAACTCTTGCCCGAAAATGCATTTGTCGTGATGAACTGGCGCGCGTTGTATACGATGTATTACCTGGCGCACGTGGAGAAACTGCGCCCCAACATCATCCTCAAAGAGGCGACGCCGTTTGGCAGCAACGGGCAGATTGCCGACAGCCTGTTAGCAGAAATGATCGAGACTGTGCGCGCCGGTGACCGTCCGGTCTACGTGGATCAGGTGTATCCGGGGCTGCGAAATCACTTCCGCGTCCTGCCGGGAGCGGGGGGGAATTTCTACCGGCTGACGCTGCGGCCATGATCAAATATCGCCATATCGCCGGGGTGCATTTCAATTCGGGGGCAAAAGCCAGATAAACGTTTGATTTAACCGCAGAGTTCGCTGAGAACGCGGAGAAATTTCTGGCAACTCTGCGGACACTGCGTGCTCTGCGGTGCAATTTAAGAAAAGTCGCCCCCATTCTGAAATGCACCCCCGTAGTGGATTGAAGAGTGAAGTTGTCTGTGATACAATAAAGGTAGAGGAAACATAGCTATGTACCAACCTATACCGGAAGAGTTCGAGAGCATCGAAGCCGCAAGCGACTTCTGGGATACCCACGATTTAAGTGATTACTGGGATCAAACCAGCGAGGCGCACTTTGAGGTCAATC
>JAIOAS010000048.1 GCA_019873725.1 Chloroflexota bacterium
CGGTATCTTTAACGCAGCCAGCGATGACGCAGGAGAACAATAGCTATGACCATGACAACAAATTCCACACCCCCAGCGCAGGAAAACCTGACCGTCGTGTGCATCGACGATGAACCCGAAATGATTGAGTTGATCCGTTTAGTTTTGGGGCGGCGGAACTTCCAATTTGTTGGCGCTACCAGGGGGCGTGAAGGATTGCAGCTCGTGCGCCAGCTCAATCCGCACCTTGTCTTGCTTGATCTTATGATGCCGGATATGGACGGCTGGGAAATTTACCAACAAATGAAAACCAGCGAGGAACTCAAAGATATTCCCGTCATCATCATTTCTGCCAAACCCGAGAGTATCGACAAAGCCCTCGGCTTTCACATCGCCGAAGAGGATGCCTACATCACCAAACCATTCGGCCCTAACGAACTGCTCACCAGTATCAACACGGTGCTTGGCAGAAAACTTTAGTCGCTATTCGCAACCCCAGTTTGCTGAAGAGATAAAGCCTCCGTCACCCGCCCCCACTCCGCCAGCGTGAGCGTTTCCGCGCGGCGGGTGGCGTCCACACCGACGCTCGCCAACGCCGCAACCACCTCTTCCGCCGGTAGACGCAGGCTCGCCGCGAGGGTGTTGCGCAACTGCTTGCGTCGCTGCGCGAAACCGGCCCGCACCACCCGGAAGAATGTCGCCACATTCGTCACCGGCACAGGTGGCGTTTCGTGCAGATCGATGCACACCACAGCCGACTCCACATCGGGCGCAGGGAAGAACGCCCCGCGCTTCAACCGCATGCCGATGCGTGGCTGCCCGTAGAACTGCACGCTGACCGCCAGCACGCTCATCTCGTCGGGGACGGCGACGATGCGCTCGGCGACTTCACGCTGTACCGTCACCACCATGCGCGCCGGCCGCACAGTGGCTTCCAGCAGATGGCGGATCACCGCCGCCGTGATGTAGTAGGGCAGGTTGGCGACGACGTGATAATGCGGCAGGCGCGTCCCCCATAGAGGCATGAGCGGCGGGGATGCAACATCGAGCAGGGCTGCCGGATCGAGGTCGAGGATGTCACCGTGGACAATGGTGACGTTCTGAAAGGCGGCCAGCTCTTGCTGCAAAATGGCAACCAGATGCGGGTCCGTCTCCACGGCGATGACGCGCCCGGCGTGGGCCGCCAGGGCCGCCGTCAACGTCCCCAGGCCGGCGCCGACTTCCAGCACCGTATCGTCGCGGGTCAACCCCGCCAGCGCAGCGATGCGCGCCGGTGCGGCCGGATCAACGAGAAAATTCTGCCCCAAAGCTCTGCGGGGCGTGAGGCCATACTGGCGCAGTAACGCGCGAGGATCGTCCGTCATGGAGCAAGGTAATTGATATTGTCCGGCACCGGCGTCAGCAGGTAAACATCCACCCAGCGATACCAGAGTTGCAAGTTGGAATCGTCGAAACCCAGGTCGATGCGCTTACCCTTGATCGCGCCGCCGGTGTCACCGGCGTAGCCAATCCCATAACCAGGCACGTAGACCTGAGTACGCAGCGGAATCACCCGCGGATCAACCGCCACGATGCCATGGCGCATCGTCATCCCGGTAGCCGTGCGCCCGAAATACGGCGATGAGGGCGAAACGCCGGCCGTCCCGGCGCTGTACGAGGTCGCCAGCATGCGGAACACCCGCCAATATTCCACCGTACCACTCTCTGTTGCCAGTTGCCGGATGATGATCTTCGTGCCGTACCCCATCACACGGTTCACCGGGGCCAGCACGACGCTTTCCCCTTCCACGCGGCGTTCCACGACTTGCCCATCCTCGTAGCGCAGACGGATACGCCGTTCCAGCACACCCGGCTCACCTTCTTGCAACAAGCTCTGGGTATCGATTTCGGAATTGGGATCGGCCTGCCACACGGATTCGAAGGGGATCGGACTTTGCTCCACAATGACGCTTTCGGTGACGCGATAGACGCGAATTTCACCGCCGTCACTCAGCGGTTCCTCCAGAGAGGGCGTCGTATAGTCCTGCCCGTTGAGCGTCACCCCCAGATCGGCCAGCACCTCTCCTACCCGGGCGCGATGGGTACGCGTCCGCAAGACATGCCCATCGACACGCACCGACACCGGGATCGAGCGTTCCGTGCGAATGTGCAAGCCGTTTTGCAAAGGTGTTGCCGGATCAGGATAGACGCGGTCGGCGCGATACAGGCGGATGCCGGCCTGATACAACGCCGCACCGACTGTCGCCGCACTGGAGTACAACGTCGCTCGCACGCCACCATCCTCCAGCACGATCTGCACTGCCCGTTCCACAACGATGCGGAAGCGTGTCTCCGGTGGATCGGTTGCCAGGGCAGGGCGAATCTGGATGGTATCGTGACTGTCCAACTGCACGCCAAGCTGCGCCAGCAGGTCGGCGGGGCTTTCTTGATGCGCGTAGATCTGGCGCTCGCGGCCGTCCACGACCACGACGACCGGCCTGGCGCGCTCGATGCGAATCTCCAATCCAGGGGTCAGCGCCGTACCGGGTTGGGGGGAGATATGATCTTCGGGACGCAAGCTCAGGCCCAGATCGGCCATCAGCAGTTCCACGGTGGGTTGGTGTGTCCTGACCACGCGGCTTTCACCGTCGATGGTCAACGTCACCGGCGTCAACGTCGCACGGTATCCCGCCGTCAAAACCAGCATCGCCAGCAACGCCAGCGCCAGGCCCAGCAATTTAGTCAACCAATTCACTCCGGTATCCTTAAAAAACCAGCTGAATCCGCTCAATCTGCGGATAAACAATGACGATGCCCGAAAGGGACCGAAGATCAGGCACCCCTGCGGCGCCCGGAAATGCCTCCTTACCGTTGCTTCCTCCCGGACCTGGCGGGGTTCGAAGGTTTCCGCCGCGCAGGACCCAACCTTCAGCCCCCTTCGAGCATCGTCCTCACGCGCTACAGGTTCTATGGTAACGGAAAGCCGCAGTTTGTCAAGGGTGCATTTCAATTCGGGGGCAAAAGCCAGATAGACGTTTGATTTAACCGCAGAGTTCGCTGAGAACGCAGAGAAATTTCTGGCAACTCTGCGGACACTGCGTGCTCTGCGGTGCAATTTAAGAAAAGTCGCCCCCATTCTGAAATGCACCCGGTTGTCAAGGGTACATTTCAATTCGGGGGCAAAAGCCAGATAAGCGTTTGATTTAACCGCAGAGTTCGCTGAGAACGCGGAGAAATTTCTGGCAACTCTGCGGACACTGCGTGCTCTGCGGTGCAATTTAAGAAAAGTCGCCCCAATTCTGAAATGCACCCGTTTGTCAAGCACGACTTGTCAACAGGGGCAAAATGCGTATAATAAAAACGCTATCGCAGGGGAGGTAAAAAGTATGCCATTATACGAATACCAATGTCAAGAGTGTGGATTGCGCTTCGAGCGTCGTCAGCACTTCAACGACAAGCCGGTCACACACTGCCCGGATTGCCAGGGGCCTGTCGTGCGCTTGATTCAACCTGCTGGCATTATTTTCAAGGGTTCCGGGTTCTACGTCACCGACAACCGCTCCAAGTCTTCCACCGCCGCGCCTGGAAGCCGGAAGACGGACGAGAAGGCTTCTGACGAAAAACCCGCCGCCAAAACAGAAACGGCCAGCAGCGAGAGCGCCAAGGCCAATTCATAGCACGACCTCATCCGCATAAACCACACAAGGGCTTAGCGATGGTGTATCGCTAAGCCCTTGTTCATGAATCCAATGCCCGCAACGGCCGCTCTCCGACCGCGCCATCACCAGCTCAAGCTCCGGTGGGCGCGGGCTGGAAAGCGGCCCGCACAAAGACAATCACTCGGAGCGGATCAGATGGGCGACCGTCGCGCCGTCGCCACCCTCCTTTTCGGTGGCGGACTCGTAAGACACCACGAGCGGATGGTTCGCCAGATAACTGCGGATTTCCTGACGCAGCTTGCCGGTCCCCTTGCCGTGGATGATCCGCACCCACGGCAGCGCCGCCATCGTCGCGTCGTCCAGGTAGCGCTCCAGGCGATCCAGGGCCTCTTCCACCGTGTGCCCGCGTAGATCGATCTGCAATCCCGGTGATGGCCCGCGTGCGGGCGTCTTCACTTTTGCCGCTGCCGCCGGGGATGCGGCTGCCGCTTGCGCACGGCGTAGCAACTCGACTTCTGCGATGCCGACGCGCGTGCGCAGGGGGCCGGCCTGCACCACGACCTCTTCCCCATCCACCTCCAACACCGTGCCCTGCACGCCCAGCGCCGTCAGATTCACAGTATCACCCTCGCGCGGCGGCCCGGACGGCGCTTCGACCTCAGGAACCGCCAGCATGTCCTCTACCAGCGGGGATAGCTCCGGCAGCGTGATCTCCAGGTCGTCCAGCGCCTCGACCACTTCCTCAACCACGGGGGGCGCTTCGCGCCACGGCGTAGAGAGCAGGCGCTGGCGCAGCGTGCGAATCTCGGCCCGCAGCGCCTCGATTTCCGCCCGCGCCTCGCGCTCGGCCCGGCTGAGGATCTCCCGGCGTTCGTCTTCGATGCTGAGCAGGCGTTTGCGCAGGTCACGGGCGAGCGTCTCAGATTCCAGCCGTGCCGCCCGCGCCTGATCGCGCGCTTGCGCCGTCTGGATGCGCAGGTTGTGCAAATCCTCAAGCATATCGTCGGCGCGCAGTTCTTCGCCGGAGACCATTTTGCGCGCTTCCTTCACGATGTCTTCGGGTAATCCCAGGCGGCGAGCAATCGCAAAGGCATTCGAGCGGCCCGGCAGGCCGATGATCAGCCGATACGTCGGCGCGAGCGTTTCAACATCGAATTCCATCGAGGCATTGCGCACACCGGGCGTATTGTGCGCGTACAGCTTCAGCTCTGGATAGTGCGTCGCCACAAAGGCAGTGCAGCGCCGCTTGCGGAATGTATCCAGCAGCGAGCGCGCCAGGGCGGACCCTTCGGCGGGATCGGTACCCGCGCCCAGTTCGTCCAACAGCACCAGCGCGTGGTGATCCACTTGTTCCAAGAAAGAAATGATGTTGGTGAGGTGCGACGAAAAGGTCGAAAGGCTTTGCTCGATGGATTGTTCGTCGCCGATGTCGGCAACAACCGTCTCGAAGCACGAGAGCCGCGCGCCAGCATCCGCCGGGATGTGCATCCCAGCCTGCGCCATCAACGTGAGCAGGCCCACCGTCTTCAGCGAGACCGTCTTGCCGCCGGTATTCGGGCCGGTGATGACCAACACGTGTGTCTCGTCGTCCAATTCGACGTTGACCGGCACCACGGTTTCCGGATCGAGCAGCGGATGGCGCGCACCCGGCAGATACACGACCGTGCCGGGATGGAGGTTATCCCCTCGCGGGGGAGGCGGCGGGTCGGTGATGGGCAGCAGTTCCGGCTCGACAGCTTGCGTCTCGGCGGCGTAACGCGCTTTGGCAAACGTCAGATCGATCTCCGCGAGCGCGTCCACGGTAGCCTTGATCTCATCGCTATGCTGCGCGACCTGGGCCGACAGGGCCCGTAGCAGGCGATAGATTTCTTCTTCCTCAGCGAGGGTTAGTTCGCGCAAGGTGTTGTTCAGTTCGACAACCTGTGTCGGTTCCATGAACAGCGTCGCGCCACTCGCCGAGCGGTCATGGACGATGCCCTGGACTTGACCGCGGAAATCGGAGCGCACCGGGATGACGAAACGCCCTTCACGCCGCGTGATCAGGGTCTCCTGAAGATATGGCGCCACGTCTGGTGAGGCGATAAGGCGGCGCAAGCGCTCCTGGATGCGATCCTGAGCCACGCGCAAGTCGCGGCGGATGCGCGCCAGCTCCGGCGAAGCATTGTCGCGGACCTCGCCACGGTCATCCAGGACGCGCCCAATCGCTTCCACAAGATTGGCGAGCGGATGGATGCGCCAGGCAATGTCGGCCAGGCCGGGGAACTGCGTCTCCAACTGCGTCAGCGTGCGCCGCACGCGCGCCGCGCCGACCAGCGTATCGCGGGCCTGGAGGAAGTCGCCCGGCTGAAGGGTCACCCCATGCTGCGCGCGTTCCGCCAGCGGGCGGATGTCGTGTACGCCACCGAGCGCGAAATCCGAGCGCGCATCCAGCAGCAGGCGCGCCTCGCGCGTCAACGCCAGACGTTCGCGGGCCTCGCGGTGATCGGGGGTGGGCAGCAGCGCCAACGCCAGTTCCGCACCGCCGGAGAAATCCGTGTACCGCGCCAGACGCTGCAAGATTTCAGGATATTCAAGGGTGACCCAATGACGATTCATCAACACTCCAGATTGTGTGTCGAGCAACAGCCTACAGCGGCGTCAGAACAGGTGGCAATGGGTTCAAGAAGGGCACAAAAAGCCACTGGTAGAGGCTCAGAACCGCCCGCGAAAAAGGCTGCAACGGCGACGCATAGAATTCATTCCGCATTCTCATCCACGAGGGATAATTCATCCAGCGCTCGCTTACCATCACGCCGATTGCATTGTGCAGCAATGTCACAATCACAGCGGCGACAATGAGACTCAACAAAAATCCCATCACAAAGTCCAGAATGCCTAATTTGGGCAATTTTGTGACCGGAAAAGCAGCCCGGAGCACAAAATAACCCACGACAAAAAAAAGGATAAACAGCCCTATAAAGAATGCACCTTCATTGAGCGAACGGTTAGGGCCGATAACCGCCTTCAAGCGAAAGGCTGCCTCTTTATATAAGAGGGCACTCAACAGCGTCGCCACCCACGTGACGACCAGTGAGAAAAGCGCCCGCGCCATGCGTTGATAGGTCAAGAAAGCGACGACGCCTACAGCCACTAAAATGATGAGCATGTCTAGCGGTCCCATACGATCTCCTTTCCCTACATCAGGAAACAACAAGGGGTATTATACCACGACGGCAAACAAAACGCCGCGCGGACAGGCTCCCGCGCGGCGCACGCGACACTTTCCCGATCAGGCGCTAGGAGGCGACAACCGCCTCGGCGTCCAGTTCGGCCTCGATCGTTTCGAGCGCAAACTCGTTTTGGCAGGTCAGGCATTTGGCGACATCCTTGCGCGCGACAACCAACAAGCCCTGACAGGCAGGGCACGGCGTCGCTACAGGGCGCTTCCACGACGTAAACTCACACGCCGGCCAGTTGGAACAGCCGTAGAAAATCCGCCCATTCTTGGTGCGCTTTTCGACAATGTCGCCATCCGCACAACTGGGGCATTTGACACCGATTTTGTCCAACCACGGTTCCGTGTAACGGCAGCCGGGGAAATTGGAACAGCCGATGAACTTCCCAAAACGTCCCCAACGCACGAGCAACTGCCCGGTGTGGCACTCAGGGCATACGCGATCCACGTATTCGATCTGCTCCACCGCGGGCGTCGCTTTTTCGGCGGCAACCAGCGCCTGGGTGAAGGGTTCATAAAATTCCCGCATCACCGCGATCCAGTCGCGTTCCCCTGCGGCAATGTCGTCCAGTTCCGACTCCATCTGCGCGGTGAAATCCACGTTGATCAGATCGGGGAAATTTTCCACCAGCATATCGTTGACGATAATGCCGGTTTCGGTGGGACAATAACGCCGTTGTTCGCGCCGCACGTAGCCGCGCTGTTCAATGGTGGAGAGAATGGTGGCATACGTCGAGGGTCGCCCAATCCCGTATTCCTCCAGCGTGCGGATGAGCGTCGCATCGGTGTAACGCGGCGGCGGTTGGGTGAAGTGCTGTTCCGGCCACAGGCGGATCAGGTCCAAAACCTCATCCACGGTAAGGGGTGGAATTTGCTGCACTCGTTCCGCTTCACCGTTCTCTGCCTGCGCCTCCTCGTAGACAACGAGGAAACCAGGGAAACGCAACGTCGAACCGGAAGCGCGGAACAAATAAGGCTTATCCGTTTCCGTCCCGGCCAGGATTTCGACGCTGAGCGTGTCATACAACGCTGCCGCCATCTGGCTGGCGACGAAGCGCCGCCAGATCAAGTCGTAGAGCCGGAATTGGTCGCGGCTCAAATGGGACTGCATCTTTTCGGGGGTGCGCAGCACGCTGGTAGGACGGATGGCCTCGTGCGCTTCCTGCGCACCCTTGGCGCGCGTCTTGTACACGGGGGGTTCGGCGGGCAGAAACTCGGCGCCGTACTGTTCTGTGATAAAACGGCGCGCCTCATCCTGCGCCACTTGGGCGACGTTAGTGCTATCGGTGCGCATGTAGGTGATGAGACCTACCAACTGCCCATCGCCTACGTCAATGCCTTCGTAAAGTTGCTGCGCGATCTGCATCGTCTTGCGGGCCGCAAAACTGAGTTTGCGCGAGCCTTCCTGTTGCAGCGTGCTGGTGATGTAGGGCGCGGCAGGTTTGCGGGTGCGCTGCCCTTCCTTGATTTTCGAGACGACGTAGATAGCGTGCTCCAGTTCTTCAAGCAGCGGCTTGACATCATCCTCACAACGCAACACTGCTTCTTCACCGCGAATCCGCGCCAGGCGCGCCTTGAAGGTGTGCCGTTTCTTGCGGCCCTCGTGATGTTGCAGGGACAACTCAGCATCCAGCGTCCAATACTCCTCTGGGACGAAGTTCTCGATCTCCCGCTCGCGCTCGACGATCAGGCGCAGCGCCACCGACTGCACCCGGCCCGCCGAGAGCCGGCTGCGCACTTTCCGCCAGAGCAACGGACTCAGGTTGTAGCCGACCAGCCGGTCGAGCACCCGCCGCGCCTGCTGGGCGTCCACCAGGTTCATGTCGATGTGGCGGGGATGGGCGAATGCCTCATCCACGGCATCTTTGGTGATCTCGTGGAACACCACCCGCTGCACCTGTTCGGGTGACAGGTTCAAGACCTCGCTCAGATGCCAGGCGATGGCCTCACCCTCACGATCGGGGTCGGTGGCGAGGTAGACCGTGCCGGATTTCTGCACGATCTTGGTCAATTCTTTGACAACCGCGCGTTTCTCGTTGGGGATGCGGTACTTCGGAGCGAAATTGTTTTCCACATCCACGGAAAGCTGCGAGCGCAACAGGTCACGCACATGGCCCACGGAGGCTTTGACGGTATAGCCCTGGCCCAGAAAGCGCCCCACCGTCCGCGCCTTCGTCGGCGACTCCACGATAACCAGCTTGCCGGTCGGTTTGGGCGGGGCAGGCTTTTCCGGCGGCGTCAACCCGGCATGGAGTGGCGTCTCGCCCATGCGGAACATCTTGGTGCCACACACCGGACATTGCCCTTGCACAGCCGCCTGGCCCCTGGCAGTAAAGACGGGAGTTGCTTGCGCCATCTCCCGTTTCTCTTTACACTTCACACAGTATGCCTCGATGTGCAACCCGTGACTGCTTGTTTGTTCAACCATAACACTCCCAAAAATATAAGCTATTGCAGCAACGCATCATAAAGGAAAGTCGCCGGGTGTCAAGCCGAATTCATAGGCGGTCTTCGCGGTGTGTGGCCTTCAACTGCTCCACGACTTCGCGCACCCGTTCCGACTGATCCCGCCGGGCAATCATCACCGTATCCGGCGTATCGACAATGATCAAATCTTCCACGCCGATGGTGACGACCAGCCGCTCTCCCTGCGAGAAAACCATCGTGTTCGCGCCGTCGATGTTAATGACATCGCCAAGCAGCACATTGCCGGCGGCGTCGTGGGGATGCAACTCCATCACCGAAGCCCACGCGCCGACGTCGGACCACTCCATATCCACCGGCACGACAGCGACCTGTGTCGCTTTCTCCATGATGCCGTAGTCAATTGTCTCCTTACGCAAGGCGGGCCACAGGCGAGAGAGCGTCTCGGCGTAAGCCGGTGTGCCCCAAGCCGCAGCCAAAGCTTCCAGCGTCGCGTTCATTGTCGGCATCCACCGCCGTATCTCTTCCAGGATACGGTCAACGCGCCAGATGAACATGCCACTGTTCCAGGCATAGACGCCTTCCTGCAGAAAAGCTTCCGCCGTCGCCGCGTCGGGTTTTTCGGTAAAACGCTCCACCTGGTAATAATCGAAACCGTTCACCCGGCCCAACAACGCACCTCGCCGGATGTAGCCATAACCCGTAGCGGCAAAGCGGGGCGCGATGCCCAATGTCACCAGATAACCTTGCTCTGCCACCTGCTGGGCCGCGCTGAGGACATCGCGGAAAATATCAGGGCGTCCGATATAGTGGTCGGCAGTCACGACGGCCATCACTGCGTTGGGGTCGCGCTGTTGTAACACCATCGCCGCCAGGCCAATGCATGGAGCGGTTCCCCGCCCCAACGGCTCGGCGATAAAATTCCCGCGTGGCAGTTCGGGATACTGCGCGGCTAATTTGCGCACTTGATCCGCCGCCGTGACCACAAGAATGCGTGCCGGCGGCAACAGCGGCAACAGCCGATCCACCGCCACCTGGAACATCGTGCGTTCCCCGAACAGCTTCAACATCTGTTTGGGATGCGCGCTGCGGCTCAAAGGCCACAAGCGCGTCCCCCCACCCCCGGCCATAATCAAAGCGTATAAATTGTTCATTCCACCTCCAATGAAATCAACCACACAGACACGGAGGCCCCAGACAAAACGCTAAACAGTCGCTGTGGGCTGTGTGTCGCTGTGGTAAGAATCTCCATCGACAGGAACGGCCAATGCGTATGGTTCATCCGGTTCGCGGGCAATGACGTATTGCAGCGGTGCGATCTGGCGCGCCATGCCCTTGAGTTCCATCATCACCAGCGTGCTGCTGATCGAGGCCACCGGCAGTTCGATCTCTCGCGCGAGTTCATCGAGATGGCGCGGCTCGGCAGTGAGGCGCTCCAGGATGGCTGCCTCCGTTGGATTCGACGGGAGGACCTCTCGCGCCAGTTGTTTCTCGGATACCTGATCGAGGTGCAGCACCTCCAGGATGTCACCGGCCTCGGTGACGATATTCGCGCCATCACGCAGCAGGCGATTGCAGCCGGCGGAGGCCGGGCTAAGGATGCTACCGGGCACAGCGAAGACCTCGCGCCCCTGATCGAGGGCGAAGTCCGCCGTGATCAGCGCGCCACTCTTGACATCCGCCTCCACCACGACCACGCCCAGGCTCAGGCCACTGATGATGCGGTTGCGGGCCGGAAAATTTGCCGCTTCAGGGCGCGTGCCCAATGGGTAATCGCTGATCAAGGCCCCGCTTTCAACGATGGCTTCCGCCAGCTTGCGATGTTCGGCAGGATAGATGAAATCCACGCCAGAGCCGAGCACCGCTAACGTGCGCCCACCCGCATCGAGGGCGGCCTTGTGCGCGATGCAATCGATGCCCCGCGCCAGACCGCTCACCAATGTCACCCGATTGTGCGCCAGATCGGTCGCCAGACGATGCGCCACCTCACGCCCGTAGACGGTGGCCTTGCGCGTCCCCACCAGTGCCACGGCCCATTCGTCAGCCGGGGTGAGTGTTCCGCGCACGAAGAGCACCGGCGGGGAATCGGTGATCTGGCGCAGCAAGCCCGGATAGTCGGGGCTATCCCAGGTCAACACCTGCACCCCGGCGCGCTCGACATGCCGCAGCACTTCATCCAGGTCTACCTGATGGCGCACCTTGAGGAAGTTTTCGAGCGTGCGCCGGTCAAGTTTGGTCTCGCGCAATACCTGCTCGGAGGCTTCCCACGCTGCCTGGATGTCGCCGAAGAGGTCCAGCAACATACGCAGGCGCATCGGCCCGATGCCGCGCACCAGGTTAAAACCGAGCCAGTAGCGTAACGAGTCCATCTGTTCCTGCAGCCGGTAGTTAAAAACAAGGGATAAAGCACAAAGCGTATCTCTGACGCAGCGTTATGCTCTATCCCTTGCTCCTTGAAAATAGTCGCGTAGTCGTTAATCCTATAGTCGGAGCATCATTTTCGTGCTGCATGATGTGCGGCAGCACCGGCGTCTCCTTGAAAAACAGTCATGGTGTCGTTAACAGGGTGGTCATCCGCTCGGATGCGGCAGGTGAGGTGATGCCCCCCAGTAAGTTTTACACCGTATCCAGCAGGCCGGGCAATGGGCGGATGACCAGCCGTCCGGCGGGAACGTTCAAATCGATCACCACATCTTCAATAGCAGGGATCAAAAGCTCTCCCCGTGAACCGTGAATCACAAAGACGTCGTTGGCGCCCGGCGCGGTGAACACGTCCACAATATCACCGAGCATCTCGCCCTCTTCGGTCGTCACCTGCATACCGAGCAGTTGAAAATGGTAGTAT
This sequence comes from Chloroflexota bacterium, assembly GCA_019873725.1. Lineage (GTDB taxonomy): Bacteria > Chloroflexota > Anaerolineae > B4-G1 > SLSP01 > DSWT01. The sequence goes on from JAIOAS010000048.1 coordinate 12,101, forward strand.
TCTCCCTCCTCCAAAGGAACGGCGTCTTCTATCGAGATTTCTACCAGAGCGCCGCGCAGGGTATCGGCTTCGTTGCGCGTAGCGCACTCTTTGAAGGTGAGCAGCATGGCATCCTGATGGAAACGTACTCCGGTAAGGGTAAAAGGCCGATGCGCCGGGCCGACATACAGCGTGCGACGATGCCGGGCAAGTGTTTGCACACGGTCAGGGTAATCGGTGAGGATTTCGGCGCGGAGTTCACCGTGCACGCCGTGGGGGCGCACGATGCGCCCGATCGCTAAATAACGAGGCTCAGGTTGCTTGTCAGGCATCCCTGAGCCCCTTGACTTTCGGAAATGCAGCCGTCGGGACGGCGGCTGGCGCGACGATCATGGCTATACGATCTCCAACGTGACCTTTTTACCCATCTTCGCGCCTAGAACACGTGCGAGTGAGCGCATCGCATTGATGGTCCGTCCTTCCCGACCGATCATTCGCCCCATATCCTCTGGAGACACCCGCAACTCCAGCATAATGGAGGTTTCACCCTCAATCTCTGAAAGATTGACCGCTCCTGGCTCGTCCGCCAGAGCCTTTGTCATGTATTCGACCAAATCTTTGACTGCAGACATCGTTACGCCTCCTTGAGTATGTGAAAGCCAGTGCGTCAGGTTGACGCGGGTTACAAGAAACAAGCAACCGAGGCGAAATCCTGCAAAAGCGCGGCAAGGCCTGCCGCAGTTACTCGCGGTCGTCGCTCTCAGTCACAGGTTCTACGTTTTGGATAGTGGAATGGTCCGTTTTCAGGCTTGTCGTCTGCGCCACCGCCGCGGCCTCTACCACCAATGATTCCAGGGACTCACCGCCCTTCATACGCTCAAAACGCGCTAACGTGCCCGTCCGCTTCAGCAAGCGCGTGGCTGCATCACTGGGCTGTGCTCCCATAGAGAGCCAATGCAATACTCTGTCTTCCTTGATCTGGACGATCTCGGGTTCCATACGCGGGTTGTGAAACCCAACAACCTCTACGAATTTCCCATCACGCGGGGCCGTAGATTCGGCTACTACCATGCGGTAACTGGGTTGCTTCTTACCGCCAACACGACGCATTCTAATCCTTAGCATAAGCCTCCTGTCTTCTTACTACAAAGGTGATCATTGTATAATAGCGTTCTACAGTATGAATACGGCCTTAACCCTGGAACATCCGCGGCAATCCGCGCATCTTCCCCTGGCCCAGGCGTTTCATCATATTCTGCATCTGACGATGCTGATTGAGTAACTGGTTAATCTGCTGGACGTCTGTACCGCTACCGGCAGCGATGCGGCGCTTGCGACTGGCGTTGAGGATGCGCGGGTTGCGACGTTCTTCCGGCGTCATCGAAAGGATGATTGCCTCCACGTATTTGAGGCTTTTCTCGGCCTCGAGTTTTTCGAGATCGACACCCTTGAGCGCCTTGCCCAATCCAGGAATCATCCCCAGCAATTCGTTCAACGGCCCCATCTTCCGCACCTGGCGTAGCTGATCCAGGAAATCCTCCAAGTCGAACTCGCCCTTGCGGAGTTTCTTCTCCATCTCGGCAGCCTGCGCTGCGTCGAAAGCGACTTCAGCGCGCTCGATCAAGGAGAGCACATCCCCCATGCCCAGGATACGGCTGGCAAGCCGCTCAGGGTGGAAGACTTCCAGGGCGTTGGTCTTCTCACCGGTGCCCAGGAACTTGATGGGCACACCGGTCACCTCGCGCATACTGATGGCCGCGCCGCCACGGGCGTCACCGTCCACCTTGGTGAGGATCAGGCCCGTCAGGCCCACGCGCTCGTGGAAGCCCTGTGCGATGTTGACGGCTTCCTGCCCGGTCATCGCGTCGGCGACGAGGAGAATCTCCACCGGATGCACGCGCTCGCGGATGGCGACCAGTTCGTTCATCATATCTTCGTCGATCTGCAAGCGCCCGGCGGTGTCCAACAACACGATGTCGGAACCGCGGGCACGGGCATCTTCCAGACTGCGCGCACAGATGTCCGGCGGTTTGGCCGTGCGATCGCTGTAGACCGGGACGTTGATCTGCCGCCCCAGCACTTCAAGTTGGGTGATGGCCGCCGGACGGTAAGTGTCGGCCGCCACCATCAACGGGAAATGGCCTTTGGAGCGCAGATGCAGCGCCAGCTTGGCGATCATGGTCGTCTTGCCGGACCCCTGCAAGCCCACCAGCATGATGACGTAGGGCGCGCGGCCTTTCAACTCCAGGCGTCCGGGTTCACCGAGCGTGGTCACCAGCTCCTGGTGGACGATCTTGATCACTTGCTGCGCGGGGTTGAGGGCGCGCGAAAGTTCCGCCCCAACAGCCTTCTCACGCACGCGCTCGACGAAGTCCTTGACGACTTTATAGTTGACGTCCGCTTCTAAAAGTGCCAGCCGGATCTCACGAAGCACAGCTTTGACGTCCTCTTCACGCAGGATGCCGCGCTTCCCCAGACGGTCAAAAATGCCCTGTAGCTTCTCACGTAAAGATTCAAACATCGCTATCCAGCCTCATAATCACGTACATTCTAACGGATATTGTGAATTCGTCAAGCATCTGAGCCGTCCGTAACCTTGCCAAAGGCCAAAACCAGGGCATAATAAGCCTATCGTGGCAAGAGGACGTATCAGTAGATCCCAAAATGCTCCAAGCAAAATTGGATCGACTGAGTATAGATAAGCTCCGCTGGCGGGGCTTTTATAATGAATGATTGAGGTAGAAATGACAACGAAACGTACACCGGTACCTTTGATCCGCTCGGTGGTGATTCTCAACCGTGATCGCAAACGGGTTAAAAGCCGCACCGGGGTGAATCTGGTTCTGCGCGTTGTGGGGCTGTTGGTCTTGCTGTCGGTACTGGCGACCGGGCTGGTGATCGGCATGGGCGTGGGCAGCGCTGCCGCCGCCTATAACCTGATCACCGCTAACCTCCCCACCCCGGATGAGGTCGCTGCGGCCAGCGTCGAGACATTCGAGACGACTAAGATTTACGACCGCACCGGCCAGCATTTGCTCTACGAGGTGATCGACCCCAACGCGGGCGACCGCAACTGGGTGCCGCTTTCGGCGATGCCTGACTATGTGATCTGTGGCACGGTCGCAGCGGAGGATAACACGTTCTGGACCAATCCGGGATTCAACATCCGTGGGTTAGGCCGCGCGTTTCTCGCTAACCTGCGAGGGGAGGAGATCCAGGGTGGCTCCTCGATCACCCAGCAGGTCGTCAAGAACACGGTAATTCCGCTCGAGGAGCGCTTTGAAGTCAAATACTCGCGCAAGATTAAAGAAATACTCATTGCGATGGAGTTGACGCGCCTGTACGATAAAGAGGAAATTCTGGAATGGTACATCAACACCAACCCTTACGCGAACCTGGCTTATGGGATTGACTCGGCAGCGCGCGTTTACTTCGGCAAATCCGTCAGTGAGTTGACGCTGTCCGAGGCGGCGACGCTCATCGCCATTCCACAATACCCACGGCTCAACCCGTTCGATGCTCCGGCAGAGGCGCTCGAACGGAAGAACATCATCCTGCAGCGGATGGTCGAAGAGGGCTGCATCACCAGCGCCGAGGCCAAAGCCGCCGAGGCCGAACCGTGGAAACTGGCGCAATCGAACAAGCGGTTCGACATCCAGGCGCCGCATTTCTCGATGTACGTGCGCCGCCAACTGGAAAATATGTATCCCCCCGAACTGGTCGCCGGCGGCGGACTGCGGGTGTATACCACGCTGGATTTGGATTTGAACAACCAGGCGCAATGTACGGTGCAGACCTATTTGCGCGTCCTGGCCGGCGAAGATCCGGCGGTGGTCATCCCAGAGGCGGTGGCCGGGGGCTGCGAGGCCGCCCAATACATCCCCGATGTGCCGGCCAGCCGTATCGGTAAAGATTTCAACATCAAAAACTCTGCCGTCGTCGCCATTCGCCCCACCACCGGCGAAATTCTGGCAATGGTCGGAAGCGCCGACTATTGGAATGATGAAATCGACGGCAAATTCAACGTCGCCGCCGATGGGTTGCGGCAACCGGGTTCGTCGTTCAAGCCTTTCACTTACGTCACCTTCCTGGCGCAGGGACACAACGCCGCTTATATGTTCCTGGATGTGCGCCAGGCTTTCGACCAGGGCGCCGGCATGGCCCCTTATGTCCCGGAGAACTATACCCGCACGTACAACGGTCCGGTCAGCCTGCGCAGTGCTCTGGCGCGGTCGCTCAATATCCCTGCTGTGGAAGCGATGTCCATCGCCGGGATCGACAATGTCATCCGCACGGCGCATCGCATGGGCATCACCACGCTGGACAAAGGATTGCAGCATTACGGCCTGAGCCTCACCCTGGGGGGCGGCGAAGTCAAACTTATCGACATGACTTACGCCTTTAGTGTATTTGCCAATAACGGCGTGATGTACGGCCAACCCATTCCGCAGTCGCAATTGCGCCCCAACTTCCGCGAGCTTGACCCCGTGGCTATTTTGCGCGTCGAAGATCGCAACGGCAACATCCTCTACCAGTACGAACAGCCGGAAAGCCGCCAAATCCTGGAGCCGCGTCTGGCTTACCTGATCACGGACATTCTCTCCGACCGCCAGGCACGCATCCCCACATTCGGCACACCTAATGCTCTGGAATTTGCCGATGGCCGTCCGGTGGCCGCGAAAACCGGCACAACCAACAACTTTACCGACAACTGGGCCGTGGGGTATACGCCGCAAATCGCCGTCGGCGTCTGGCAGGGGAATAAGGACGCTGAGGATTTCATGATCAACACGGATGGGATTCGCGGTGCAGCCTATATCTGGCATGCGGTGATGGAATATGCCCTCAAGGATCAGCCGATTGTCCCTTTCACCCGCCCTGAAGGATTGGTCGAAGTGACCGTCTGTGCGGTTTCAGGGCTAAAGCCCAACGGTCACTGTCCCACGCGCACCGAGCTGATGATTCCCGGCACCGAACCCACCGAGACAGATAACATCCATCAGGTCTTCCTGGTTAACCGCGAAACGGGCAAACTCGCCACCATCTACACGCCGCCGGAACTGGTGGAAGAGCGCGTCTACATGGTTTTGCCGCCGGAGGCCCAGGACTGGATCAACAGCTTGCCGGAGGAAAAGCGCGTGAACATCCCGCCGACAGAGTACGACACGGTCTACGGCCCCAACCAGGCGCAAGCCGAGGTCGCGGTGATTTCTCCGACGGCCTACTCGTATGTCAGGGGATTCTTCCCTATCATCGGCAATGCGCGAGGGGGAAACTTCGGTTTCTACCGGCTGGTCTTCGGTAAAGGGTTGAATCCTACCGAATGGATGCAAATCGGGCCAGACCACGGCAATCAGGTAGACAACAATGTGCTGGAGTTCTTCGATACCACCGGGCTTGAAGATGGCCTCTACACCTTGCAACTGCAAGCCATCGGACAGGATCAGAGCGTGCGCCAGGCCACCCTGCAGTTCACCATCGACAACACGCCCCCCAAAGTCGATCTCACCTATCCGACTGAGGGATCGGTATATACATACGGCGTAGATGAGTGGGTGAACATCAACGCCGAAGTCAACGACAACTACGCAGTAGCCCGTGTGGAGTTTTACAAGGGCGACGAAACAGAGCCTTTCAAAACTCGCACTATCGCGCCGTTCAATGTCAACTGGACATTGGGTGGTCCGGGCGAATACAGTTTCCGCGTCGTCGTTTACGACGCCGCCGGGAACAAGACGGAAACGGAGCCGGTCAAGATCCGCGTTGTCGCCAAAGAGACGCAGTAAAAGCGACAGGATTTTCGGGGAACTTTGGCGAAGGGGCACATTTCATCAGCAGATTTAGCCGATTAAGCAAATTTTCGATCGGTTTACAGCGCACAATCTGCTAAATCTGCGCGCAACCGCTGGTTGCCCATCTGCTGATAGGAATAAGGAAGTTTTACTATACAAACCGAACTAAGCCAACGGGGATCTGACGATCCCCTTGGAGCATTTTTGGATCTACTGGAACTAAGCCTTCGCCAGCCTTGACCACCAGATATATATAAAAAAACGACGGGGCTACACTAGCCCCGTCGTTTTTGATTTACAGGAATTATCCCTTTTTCTGCCGGTTGAAGAACCACTTTTGCGCTTCAGCCGCCACCGAGGGCAGTAAGATCAGTGGAATCATCGGCACCCATTCGTTCACAGTAATCGGCGTCGTGTTGAAGATCCGCTGTACAGTCGGGACCGGGATATACACCACCACGAACAGCAGGAGCAACGAGAACCCGACCGCATATTGCATATACTTGTTGGTAAAGATGCCCAACTTGAACAAGGGATAACGCTCCGAGCGGGAAGTGTAGGCCCGCAGTAGCTCAGACGCCACCAGGGTCACGAAGGCCATCGTCTCTGCCGTCAAGAGAACGAAATCGTCGAACGGATCAGTAAGCGGATCAAAGATACCGGGGGTGGTACTGACGAGTCCCCGATAGACCGCGTGTTCGGGACCAAACACCTTCCAACCCAAGAGATACGCCGTTAAAACAGCCACAGTGATCGCCACCGTCTGCACAGCAACACCGATCCACATCTCACGGTTAATCACCGGCTCGTCTGGCGGGCGAGGAGGACGCTCCATCAGGTCAGGATCACCTTTCTCCAGACCCAACGCCAGGGCAGGCGCGCCGTCGCTTAAGAGGTTGAGCCACAGCAGTTGAATCGCGGTCAGTGGCGGCGCCCACCCCAAAGCGGTGGAGATAAACAAAATCGAGATTTCGGCCACGTTACACGACAGCAGGAAGTAGACGAACTTGCGGATGTTGGAGTAGATGATGCGACCCTGCTCAATGGCGCTGACGATGGAAACGTAGTTGTCGTCGGTGAGCACCATGTCCGCCGTCTGCTTGGTGACGTCGGTACCGGTGATGCCCATCGCCACGCCGATGTCGGCCTGCTTGAGGGCGGGTGCATCGTTGACGCCGTCACCCGTCATCGCCACAATGTTGTTACGCTTGCGCAGCGCCGATACGATGCGCATCTTGTGATGCGGAGCCACGCGTGCGAAGACATCCACCTTGTCAATGGTCTCGGCTAACTGATCGTCACTCATCGCTTCCAATTCTGCGCCGGAGACGACGGCATGCCCCTCGCGCAGAATGCCGATTTCGTCAGCAATCGCGGCAGCCGTCGCGGCATAGTCGCCTGTGACCATAATCGTGCGCAACCCAGCGCCTTGCGCCTTTTGCACTGCCGGGAGCACTTCTGGACGCGCCGGATCGATCATGCCCTGCAAGCCGACGAAGATCAAGTCGCGTTCAATGTCTTTCGGCTGCGGTTCATCCGGTACCTCTGTCAGAGGACGATAAGCGACCGCCAAGACGCGCAGCGCTTGAGAAGCCTGAGCCGCATTGGCATCCAGGATCTCCTGACGTTTGGCATCGGTCAGGGGAACGGGGCCTTTAGCCGTCAGAATATGGGTGCAACAATCCAGGACCAGGTCGGGCGCGCCTTTGGTAATCGCTACATAGTTGTTTTTGCCGCCGCCGGGTAAGGGGCTGATATTTTTCTCGCCCGCCGGCTCCAGGTCGTGGATGGTCGTCATGCGCTTGCGGTCGGAATCGAAGGGGATCTCGTTCACACGCGGGAAGACAGCTTCAAGTTTGTCCCGCCATAGCCCGGCCTTAGCCCCAGAGACCACCATCGCGCCTTCGGTCGGGTCGCCGATCATGCGATACTTGGTATCGGTATGCGGTTCAAGAATTGCGTCGTTACAGAGCACGCCGCCCCACAAAACCGCCTGGAGCACCGGATGCTCTTCCAGGCGTGTAACCTGGGTGCCATTCAAGATGAAGTCGCCGTCAGGGGCGTATCCACGTCCCGTCACCTCATAGGTATGACCGTCCACCCAGATGCGTGTCGCCGTCATCTGGTTCTGGGTCAGCGTGCCGGTCTTATCGGAGCAGATGACCGTCGCCGCGCCCAGCGTTTCGACGGCGGGCAGACGGCGGATCAGCGCGTGGCGCTTGACCATTTCCTGCATTCCCAGGGCCAGACAGATGGTGACAACGGCGGGCAATCCTTCGGGCACAGCAGCAATCGCCAGGCTGACTGCCAGCATGAAGAACTCTTTGCTATGCTCGATCCAGCGATGGAAGTCCCAGCCGACAGTGGCTCCGGTAATCACCGGGCGCAGCATCCCCACCAGAAACACCAGGCCACAGATGGCGAGGCTGGCAATGCCGAGCGTTTTGCCAACCGCGTCCAATTTTTTCTGCAATGGCGTGTCTTCTTCCTCAACCGACTGAATCAGTTCGGCAATCCGCCCGATAACCGTCTTCATGCCGGTGGCTACGACCACGCCCTGTCCACGCCCGTAGGTAATCGTCGTACTCATGAAGCCCATGTTGTGCTGATCACCCAGGCCGGCTGACGGATCCAGCGTGTGGAATGCGTTCTTGTTGACCGGCACCGATTCTCCGGTCAACGAGGCTTCCTCGGCCTTGAGGTTCATACTTTGCACCAAACGCAGGTCAGCCGGAACAATGCTACCGGCTTCCAGCAGCACCACGTCACCGGGCACCAGCTCGCGCGAGGGGACCATCATCCGCGTTCCATCCCGGATCACGTGCGCCTCGGGCGCCGCCATCTTCTTGAGAGCAGCTAAGGCTTGTTCGGCGCGGGTGTCCTGGATGATGCTGATGGCTGTATTGAGGATCACAATGGCGATGATGGCTGCCGCCTCAACATAGTCGCCCAGGATGGCCGAAATGACAGCGGAAACAATGAGGATCATCACGATAAATTCGGTCAGGCTCTCCCACAAACGCTCAAAGAACGTTGGCGGCTTCTTTTCTTCCAGTTCGTTGTACCCGTAGGTTTCCAACCGGCGCTTGGCCTCGGCGGTGGTCAAACCGGTGCGGATGTCAACGTTCAGTTTTTCGGCTGCCGCTTCGATACTTAGAGCATGCCACTTTTCTTCAACTACGCTCATGCAACCTCCTCCATACAATGATATAAGATGTCAAAACGGAATGTGGCCTTGACATACAAACCCACATCATAACACACTCTTGCGGATGAGCAAGACCTTCGCCGCCCCTGGCGAAGGGTTAGACAAGCGAAATGGCGCGCGATTCGTTCACCGCAGAGGTCGCAAAGCACGCAGAGAGAGCTTCTTTTACGTCTCTCTGCGGCCTCAGCATGCTCTGCGTGAGATATGGATAATCGCCGGCGAGTTAACGCGCCGAGAATTTGTATATCGTCGTCGTCTGGTACGTCTGCCCAGGTTCAAGCGTGGTGGAGGGGAATTCAGGCTTGTTGGGCGAATCGGGGTAGTGTTGCGTTTCCAGACAGAAGCCGCCGCGCCGCACGTAGACGCGACCACCCTTCCCCGGCAGCGTTGGCGGCATCATATTCCCGGCGTAGAACTGGATCGCCGGCTCGGTGGTATGAACTTCCATCACCCGGCCCGACGTCGGTTCGTAGACGCGCGCCGCCAGCCGCAGCACGCCCGGCTCGCCGTTGACGACCCAGTTGTGATCGTAGCCGCCGCCGAACTTGAGCTGCGCATCGTCCGCGTTGATGCGCGCACCGATGGGCGTCGGCGTGCGGAAGTCCATCACCGTTCCGGCAACGGGGCGCAATTCGCCGGTGGGGATCAGCGTCCCATCGACCGGGGTGAACGTATCGGCATTGATCAGCATCTCGTGATCCAGGATCGTCTCCGCCGCCCCTGCCGAGAGGTTGAAGTACGAGTGGTTGGTCAGGTTGACAACCGTAGTCTTATCCGTAGTCGCCATGTAATCGATCTTGAGGGCGTTGTCGTCGGTCAGGGTATAGGTAGCCGTGACGGAGAGTGTGCCGGGGTAGCCTTCCTCGCCGTCGGGACTGGCGTAGACCAGGGCCAAAGCCGGCCCCGCAGCCGTTTCAAAGGCGCACGGCGTCCAAACTTTTTTATCGAAGCCCTGGATGCCGCCGTGCAGGTGGTTCTGGCCGTCGTTCTGTGCCAACACGTACTCCACGCCCTTCAGCGTAAACCTGCCGTTGGCGATGCGGTTGCCAAAGCGTCCCACCAGGCAGCCGAAATACGGGCTGTGCGCGACGTACTCGGCCAGGGTGTCGAACCCGAGCACGACGTCGGCAAAGGTTCCGTCACGGTCTGGGGCGGTTAACGAAACGACGATCCCCCCATAGTTGGTGATCGTCGCGCGCATCCCCTGAGCATTGACCAAGGTGTACAGGAAAACCTCTGTTCCGTCAGCCAACATGCCAAATGATTGCTTTTCGATCTTCATAGCCTCGCCTCCTGACAAAGATAAACCACGAATCTACACGAATTTTCACGAATAAGAAACAATATTAGTGGTAATTCGTGCCGATTCGTGGTAAGAAATTTCGATTCTTGATACTACACCCGGCAATATGATCGCTTCCGGCAACTGCTCGCTACAGTAGAGCAAGTGCGCGGCGCAACGACAATCCGATGCGCCACAACGGGGAACGACGACACGTGCGCCCTGAGTTTCGAGCAGATAGGTCGCCCACGCGCACTCGCAGCGGACATTGGGCGCCAACCACACGGCGACCGGTGTGGCCCACGCGCGCACATAATCAATGTGCCAGCGCTGCATAGTGCCGCCGCGCAGATGACGTCGCACCCGTGCGCGCAGACCACCCGGTCCCCACGCGCTGCCGACGTAACAATACAGGCCGGGTAGTAATATCTGTTCCCCCAACGCGCCGATCGTGCAACGAACCGCGTCGGAAATGGACAATCCTACTGCATACGTGCCGGGCGCCGTCGTCAGTAGCGCATCTGGGACTTCCAGAGGGCGCCCCCTAACCAGTTCAGGATCACCCCCAAAATCAGGGCCAACACCCCCACGATATCCATCAGATAGAGGGTGTGCTTGCTATTCAATTGCCAGACAAAGGCCCCTTCATAGGTATCGGGGAGCGCCAGCGCCATCAATCCCAGCAAAATGAAGAGGACACCCGCGCCACTCAGCGCAACCACCATCCAGTTGTGCTTCGGGGCCGTCATCATGACTCCTCAGGAGGGGGAACCGGCAAGTCCGCCACCGGGGTTCCCATCCACTTTTCGCCCACCTCAATCAGCATGACGGGGATGTCATCTCGAATAGGGTATTTGCGATCACAATCCTGGCAGACAAGCCAGCTATCTTCGCGCACCAAGGCCAACAAGCCGGGATCATCTTTGTCCTTGCGGCGCGTCTCGCCACTCACGCAATACGGACAACGCAAAATGCTCAGCAACTCCGCATCAACCATCGTTCCTCCTGAACCGACGATTTGAATGTTCTTAACCGAGAGTATACCATGCTTTGCAGACTGCAAAAGTCCCCCAGCCACCCTGGAAACAACTACGGATAGCGATAGATTTCGGCGCGGGACCAACACGCCCAGTCCTGATCGGCGCTGTCGCCGGCGTCCACCCGCAGAATGATGTCCGCGCCCTGCCCGGCATAAGGCGAGAGGTCCACGCTGATCGTCTTCATGCCATCACCGTAAATGTCGGGGACCTGCGCAAGGGTCACGGTGCCGCTGGACGCAGCCCGCAACAGCACTTTGAACGTCACATTGCCGGCGTTCGCACCCTGCAAAAACCCTACAGTGGCGTAAAAACGGTCTCCCACCTGGACAACATAGTGTTCTGTTGTGTAGAGATCGATATACGCACCGGCGACCCAACCATTGGCAACCCACTTGGGATGTGTTTCCAGACACTTCCCTTGAATCGCAGCACCGGTTTCCAGATTCCCCGTATCCCACCGCACAAAGCCCTGCGCGTCGCCCGTTCCGCCGTTCCACGTGAGGTCGGTCACGGGATCGCCGGATTCCCACGAGGCCAGGGGGGCTTTCTCCACAAAATCATAGACCACGCGCGGGTTGACAACGGCAATGGTGTTTTCAAAGACGTTGTTGGTCTCATCGCTTTCCGTCACCGTGTTCTCGACATCGACCTGCGCTTTGGTGACAAGGCTGCCGTAAGAACTGGAGTAGCGGAAGTTGTCGCAGCCCAGGATCACCGTTGCGCCCGCCGTCACACCGGTGACACTCCATTCGCAGGAGGCAGACGTGAAATTCTTGCCGCCCCACCAACGTGCCACGAAACTGCCGCTATCAACGACGCCCCGATTGCGCACACGCAGCAGCACCTTGAGCGGCAGGTGTGCCACCGGGGTCGCCGGCTCGAACGTGAGCGACTCGACATACAGGTCCACGCCGGATACCCCACAGGCGACGTTGACCGTCACACTCACCCGTCCGATTTCTGCGCCGCTTTGGCCGACGGCAATCAAGGTGACGACGGAAGCACCGGCAGGCGGATTATTCCACACGTAGGTCGTCGCGTTGGCAGGAAGATTCACCAGCAGGCCCGGGCCTTCGATGCGATACGCGGTCTGGCCCGTGGCGGTCGTCCAGGTGAAGGTGATGGTTTTGCAGTCCGGTGCCACCGTGCCGACAAAGTTGCCTGGGGCGGCAGGCGCCACCGTGGGTGTCGGCGTCGCCGGCCCTTCGATGACAATCTGCACGTAGAAAATGCCACCGTAAGCCTTCCCCGACGGGTCCTGCAACTGCCAGTTGCTGCGATAGGTGCCGGGCGCCGCCGGCGCCGTCATCGACACGCTGATGTCCACCTGCGCATTAGGAGCAGTGGGCGGCACGGCAACGGAGGGCGGGGCGCCCAATACATCCCCTGATACATAGACGAACTTCGTCCCTTCGCCCCAGGTGCACGTGCCGCTGTTACGAATCCGCCACGTTTTGATGAACGCCTGGTTCTTCTCCAGTTTGGTGTTGTCGGGGATCGTCACATCGGCGACGTAAGCCGC
>JAIOAS010000049.1 GCA_019873725.1 Chloroflexota bacterium
ATTACCCATATCTCACCGCAGAGCACGCTGAGGCCGCAAAGAGATATGAAAAAGGCTTTCTCTGCGTGCTTTGCGACCTCTGCGGTGAATAAACCTGCATGCATGGTGCAACATGTGGGTAATCACCAGGTATTGTGCATCGTCTGTTAGGGAGTACAATGGTAACGATGTTCAAAACCAATTTCGTCAGACACTGGCCTGTCCTGCTGTTGCTCCTCGTGCAACTGCTGGCGGGCATCATCATCTCGCCAATGCGTTCGTTCTTCCCCATCTACGCTACCGAGCGGTTGGCCTACACCGCCGCGGCAGCCTCTACCATTGTCGCGGCGGGGCAGTTTGTGGGGATGATCACCTCGCTGATCGGCGGCACCGTGTCGGATAGCATCGGGCACAAATGGGCGCTGGCGTTGGGATTGGCGGCATCCGCTGTGGGCAGCGCACTCTACTTCACCCGCGCACCGTGGCTGGTGACGGCGTTGTGGATCGTCGGCGTGATCGGGCTGACGTTCATCACGCTTGGTGGGCAGAGCTACCTGAATGCGACCGTCGGTAAGGCCAACCTCGGCGCGCTTTCCGCGCTCTACAATTGGGGCTTCACCCTCGGCGGCGCGTTGAGCAGTCCCGGCGCGGGTTGGCTGCTTGATCAATACGGCTTCGGCGCGCTGGGCTGGGCGCTGGTGGGCCTCTCACTCGCGGGAGCGGCGACGGCGGGATTGCTGCCGCACCAAAAACACGCGGCGACAGAGACGAAGGTCTCGCCGTTCCGGGCGTTGACGAGTTACGGCGGCATTGTGCGCCGCCCGGTCATCCTCACTTTGGGGATGTTGCGCTTTCTCCCCACCTGCTATTATGGTATGGCAATGGTGCTGCTGCCGTTGTTGGTCAAGACCCATGCCGGGAGTAATACCGCCGTGGCATTGTTCACGACGATCATGCTGATTGTCGCCTCGCTCGCCCAGATTATCGCCGGGCGCGCCGCCGACCGTCTGGGCCGCCGCGCGCCCACGCTGATCACCTACAGCATTGTGATCGTGGCAACCGTCGGTGCGACCTTCTTCTCGGATGTGCTGTGGGGCATTTACGTCTTCGGCATCCTGGGGGTGAGCGCGGCGTGGGCGCTCTCCACGCTAATGCCCACCCTCGTTGCCGATGCCGCTCCCGTGGAAGAACACGGCCGTATCTTCGGCTTCCTGCACCTGCTGTGGAATGGGGGGATGATCGTCGGCGCGCTCATCGGCGGCGCACTGATGGAGATCGCCGTGGGGCTGCCGTTTGCCGTGACGACGCTCTCCAACGTCGTCGCGCTTGTCCTGGCCGTACTTTTCTTCCGTTTGACCGCGCGCTATGGCTTAAATGCGCATTAAAGTTGTTACCCAATAACGCCAGTGTCATGAGGACGCAGATTTCCGCTGATTCACGCAGTTTATTTTTAGGAAATCCGCGGAAACCTGCGTGAATCTGCGTCCAAAATCGTGCTGGGGCTTACTCAGGAACAAGTCTATTAGCTGCGTTTTAGCATCCAACCATCGCAAATACCCATTCACTCAAAATGCGATCTCTGCGATTTGCTCGAAATCGAACCCCAGACGTAGTTCTGCGAAATCCTCAGTTGTATCGTCTTCGTCGTCGCCCAGCGTTCCGGCCTTGATGCCCCGGTCGCAGTACGAGCGGTAGGGACAGTACGCACAGCGGCGTTCCTCTTCCGTTGGAAGGAAAGCGTCTTCAGCCAGGGAGAGGATTTGTTCGACGAGGCCGCTCAGGTAGACTTCATCATCGTGATAGTGCGCGGCGTCGTAGGGCAGGCGCACCGGCGCTGTGGGATGCTCGGCGAACCAGTAGATCATCTCGATTTGCGTGGGAGCGAAGGGCTGCCCGCCGTTGAGGTGCGCTCCGGCGCGGGCAAGCAGGTAGCGATAGACGCGCGTTTGCAGGCGAGCTTTCAGTGTGGCGGGTTTGGTCCGTTGGGGCGACGTCTTCCAGTCGAAGATGATGGCCTGTTGCCCGGTCTGTACCATAATCAGGTCGTACTTTGCCAGCAAGCGCCGTCCTGCCAATGCGGCGGTCAGGGTGACCTCGGGGTAGCGCACCGCATCTGGCAGCATCTCCGCCGGACGGTAGACGCAGTAATTGCGCCACCACCGTTCCAGGTCGGGATCGGTGGCGAGCGGCGTCAGTCGCGCTTCCGGGATGCCGATCAAATATTGTTGCACCATGCGGTGGAACGTCAGCCCCAACTGCTGGTGGCGTTCATACGCCTCGACCGGCTCGGCAGCGACCGCCGGCCACGCCACACGCAACACATAGCGCAGATAAAACCGCCGTGGACAATCCACGAAGTCTTGCAGGCTGGCCTGGCTGAATTGGAGATTGGCGGGTAAGGGCATCTATCTCTCGATCAGGTAATCCGCATAAGCGTTTTTCAATGCTTCCTCAGACGGCAATGCGCCGTCGGGTTTGAGTATACCGCGTAGATTTGCTCTTGAATTTGCAGGCTTGGCTTCCTGGCGTAGTGTGCTGCGTATCAGATGGCTTAACGTTTCAAGCAAACTTAGTTGCTCCTCCAGGGGCAATTGTTTTATGTTTTCTACGACTGCTGGATAAGGGATTGTCATGGTATAGCTCCTTTAGAGCACGCACCCTCACTCTATCCCTATTTTATCACAAGAAACGCGCAGAATCCGTTAAAATCCGTTCAATCCGTTGAAGAAGTCTCTCTCTTCTCCGTCTCCCACCACGTTTGCAGCGCGATGAAGGGCACGGCGGGTTGCGCAGTGCCGCGCCGGCCGGTGTTCCACGTCACCGTGAGGGCTTTGCGCGCGCGGGTGATGCCCACGTAGAGCAAGCGCAGCCGCTCGGCGGCGTAGTCCTGGCGCGCTTGCAGCGTGGGTAACCCCTCGTCGTAGATGAAGAGATCGGGATTTTCGTAGAGCGCCTTCAACTGCGCCAACACCTCCGCTTCCAGGTTGAGGTGGTCACGCACGAACCACGCCTCCGAGATAAAGCTGTCCTGCGGCAGCGCGGAGGGGAAGTCGTAGTCGTTGACCGAGAGCAGGTACACCTTATCCCACTCCAGCCCCTTCGCCTTGTGGATCGTCGAGACAACGACTTCGCCTGTGTGTTTGTCGGGATCGAAGCCAGTGTCCTCGTCGGTGAAGCCGAGAAACTTGCGCTCGTTTTTGGCAACGACGGCCAGCTCTTGCGTCAGCTCCGGCAGCCGCCATTCGGGATGCGTATCGGCGGCCTGGCGCAACACCACGGCGAGCTTGTGGGCGATGGCGAGGTCGGTAGACGAGGTGAACAGGTCTTGCGCCAGCGTGAGGATGATCTGATCGATAGGCAGCATCGTCGTCCCCTGCCAGCGCTGCACCAAAGCGCGGAATTCGACCAGATGATCTAATAGCGTCGGGTCCGCGTCCTCCAAGTTTTGCTCGGCCAGCCAATCGCGGTCGGCGCGGGGCCAGAGGTAGTCTTCCACGCGCGCGATCTGCCGCAGGCGCCTGGCGACGTCCTCCATACGCGCTTCCAGCGCCGGGTCCTCACGCGCCGCGCGCTGCCACACCCGGTAGACCGTCGCCAGTTTTTTGGCGGATAGAGGCTCCGCGAGATAGGCGCACAGATGCGTCAGCGCGCCTGCCGCCTCGCGGGTGGAACGCGTGCTGCGCAGCAGTTCGATGCAGGGGATGTTCCTGGCCTTCAGCGCGTTGGCGGCCTCGAAGCCGCGCTCGTTGCGCGGGACAAGCACGGCGACGGTTTGGTCCTGGTGCTCCGGCAGCCAGCGTTCCAGTGCGCGCACCACCGCTTCGATTTCCTGCTGCGGCGAGAGGCCGCGCGCGTGAAGGCGAACGTTTTCCGGCGCATCGGGCGGATTCGGCTGCGGGTCACCGGGGGGCGCCGGCTTGATGTATGGCCTGGCAAGCGCCTGACGGAGTTTCAGGACGGGATGAGATTCATTGCACCAGCGGATGAGGTAGTTCGCCAGCTTGATGATGCTCTGCATCGAGCGGCCGGAGTTCGGCAAATCCCGCGGTTGGACACCCGGCTGTTTCATAAACTTAAGCAGGTATTCCGGGCTGGCGGTGGTGAACGTCTCGTAGATTGCCTGGTTGGGATCGCCCACGCGCACCCAGTTGCCCTCCGGCCCCACAAGCAGCTTGAGGATTTCCTCTTGTAGGCGGCTGCTATCTTGCGCTTCGTCTTCGAGGATGTAGGGCCAGCGTTCGCGCAATCGCGCCTGGAACGCCGGATCGAGATTCAACGTGTGCAGCGCCAGGCGGATGAGGTCGTCGAAGTCCACCGCACCGCGATAGGCCAGCGCGCGCTGGTAGTCGGCGTAGATCGCGTAGCCCATTTCGAGCAGCGGCAACGGTTCGGGGAAGCGATCGAGTCGGTAACGCAGGTCGGCGGGCGTCAATTGCAAATCTTTGGCTTGCTTGATGAAGCTGGTTGCCAACCTTGTGACGTAACCCTGCCAGTGCTCGCGCCGTACCCATTCCGCGCGCGTTTCGTCTATCTCGGCGGACAGGACGGCGTCCAGGCTTGCGGGATGACTGCGCACCCAAGCCTGGACGGCATCTTGCAGAATCTCCGTCGCCACGCGCTCATCGATGATCTGGAAATCGTCGGCCAGGCCGGCCAGCGCCGGACGCTCGCGCACGATGTCGTGCGCCAGGCCGTGCAGCGTGCGCACGCGATAGCCGACGTTCGGCAGCAGTCCGCGCTCTTGCACGAAGCGCGCCACCCGCCCGGCGAAGTTGCTCACGGCGGAGTTGACCAGGGTGACGATCAACACTTCCTGATCGTCGCCCAGATTGCCCTCGGCGATCAGCTTCGCTGCCAGCAGGGAGAGCGTCCACGTCTTCCCGCTGCCCGGCACCGCCGAAACGCCCATGCGCCCGCCTGTGTAGGCGAGCACCTGGCGTTGCTTGGGTCGCGGTTGAAAGTTTGTCATTGGTTGTAAAGGGTAAAGGGTAAAGAGTAAAGAGTAAAGAGTAAAGAGTAAAGGGTAAGGGGTAAAGCGTTTCGCTTTGGCGAGTTCGCTTCCCTCATTACTCATTTCTCATTTCTCATTACTCATTTCTCATTTCCACTTCTGCCCGGACAACGCCGGCCCGGTCGTGGCGCGCAATCAGCTTGACGACGCCGCCTTGCGGCGCGCGGACGACCCATTCAACTTTGAGCCGGTCTTCGGTGGGATCGGTTTCCCCGAAGACGTGCTTGTAAGCGCGGCCTTCGAGCTGGCCCAGTTCCTCGCGCGGTTTGCCGGTCTCCAGCGTCGCGCCCTCCGGCAGCGCAATCTCGGCGATGACGCCGCGCACGACTTTCTTCTCGACGGCTTTCTTCGTCCCGTAGGTGGGCAGCCAGCCGGTGTTGTGGACGACCAGCCGCACACGGTACGTGCCGTCACCCAATGGTTTGGCGCTCGCTTCGTACAGTTCCAGGCGCGGCGAGATCAGGCATTGCCAGATAATCCATTCCGGGAAAAGGGCGATTTCTTTCTCCAGGAACTGCGGCGGGGGATTACGGAAGGCATAAATGCTATTCCACCCCCCCAACTCGACCGGCCCTAACTGGGGATGCTCGAAGGGATACCAGGCGACATAGCCTTTGCCGTCCAAAACCTCATCGCTCCACTTGAGCAGCTTGAGGTCATCTTCCAGCGGGTGCTCGCGCCACCACTCGATGAATTTGTACTCTGTGATGCCGGCCTGACGCTGCGGACTCCAAATCTCCACCGTCCAGGCAAAAGCGCCCATTTGTTCGTACAACCACGTATCGAACCCGCCGGTGATGACCTCTTTGGGATGATAGCGGAAGTCGTGGTAGACGGAGACGTTGGGGTAGCCGGTGATTTCCGTCCCCTTCGCGCCGATCTTCTGGTAGGTCCACAGGTCTTCGACGGGGAATTCCTTATCGTCGCGGTCGTCGTAGGGGCGCAGGAGCACACCGCTGTAGGTGTGGAACGCCACGCCGCCCGTGATGTTGGGATGACCGGCGATGAAGTGCACCACGGCGTGCACCTCCGGCTCTGAGGCGGGATACGGTCCGGCCCCGCGCTGCTCGACTTCCTGCCGCCAATGTTCGGGAAAATTGCGGTTGAGGTCGAGGCGTTCTTTCTTCGGCTGGAGCGTAATGGTCACGCCATCGTAATTCTGGACGGCGCCTTCGGGCAGCAGGCGGTAATACTGCCCGCCCGTCTCGGTGGGGTCGCGGCGGATCATCAAGCGCGGCTCCTCCGGGCAGACTTTCCACGCGCCGTTGGGATCGGGGATGCGCATGGTGAGCATCCGCCCGTCACCGTCCATATCCTCCTCGACCAGGCCGCCGAACGGCTCCTCGTCGTAGGGATAAGGGCGCGTGCTGGAGCGGATGTAGCGCGGCTTGTCGGCGAGCGCCCACTCCGCGCCGTCGGGGTTCACGCGCGGGCAGATGTAGAACGCGCGCGTGTCGAGGGCGCGGGTGACGTCCGCGTCGTCCCCGTAGGCCGTGACCAGCTTGTTGAGCAGGTACAGGCAGGCGGTCGAAGGCGACAATTCGGTGGCGTGGATGTTGCCGTCCACCCAAAACGCGGGCTTTTCCTCCGCCGGGCCGGTCGCCGTGTTGGTGACGGTCGCCAGCCAGATGTCGCGCCCCTCGTAGCTCTTGCCGATGCTCGCCACCTGCACGAGTTGTGGGTACTCGTCGGCGTAGGCTTTGAGGATGCGGCTCAGGTCGTCGTAACGATAGAAGGTGTCGAATTGAATGTTGGGCATAGTCGGTCTCCTTAAAGATAAACCACGAATCGCGTGTATTGTACTACCGCACCGTATGCACACAAGACAGATTGACGCGCGGGCTGACCTCGGCTATACTGTAGGTGGAGGTGAGCGATGACGCAGACCACTTATGAGTCTCTTGTGAATCTATTGCAACTATTGCCTGAACCGGCTGTTTTAGAAGTTGCAGATTTCGCCGATTATCTTTTCCGTAAGCATGTTCAATTAGCTGTGGATGAGCGTGCCGCGCGCCGCAAGGCCAATGGGTGGTTGGTAACGTGGGTAGGGAATATGCTGATGGCCGAACATGCACAGTTGCGTTACACTAATGGACGCCCAGTTTGGCGTTTTGAGGTGTTTGTCACCTCACTTTCGCGTTCCCCACGCGGCCCGATCGGCTATGTGGATGTAGATGCGCTAACAGGAGAAGTACTGAATTCCGAAAAAGATATCGAGGCTATGCAACGTGCCGGCGAAGCGCTTGAAAGTTCCCTATCACCCTCAGCTTGACGATGGTTACTGTTTGCCCGCGTGCGCCCAGATGGTTCTGGACTATCTTGGCATTATCGTTGAGCAGAAACATCTTGCGCGTATTTTAGGTGTACGAGTGCCGCTGGGGGCGCCGGCATCCAATGTGTTGCGCCTGCGCTCAGAAACAGTCGAGGTCATTTTTGCAGAGGGCGCGGTACATGATCTGCGGAACTACCTTGCATTGGAACGGCCCTTAATCGTCTTTGTACAGGCCGGCGAGTTACCGCATTGGCGCGGATGTGTCTCGCAACACGCGATTGTCGTCGTCGGAATAGATGAAGCCAGCGTTGACATTCTTGATCCTGCTGCCGGTTCAGAGGTGATAGATGTTCCTCTCGGCGATTTTCTGTTGGCATGGAGTGAACTGTCGTATCTGTATGCCGTGATCACAACGCAAGGCGCTCCCTAGGACGCGCAGCAAAAATCTGCTGAATCTGCGTGCAACCTATGGTTGTCCTTCTGCTGACAAAAACACCACCATCTTTACGCCGCCCGCAGCAAGCGTTGTATTGCCTTCAACAGCGGCCCTGTCTGTTCGTACCCCTGCTCGCCGAGTTCGCTTAACCCCAGGTAGATCGTCTTCCGGCAGCGACGCACCAACCCGGTGACGAGCCGGTGCAGCGACAGTTGCCGCGCGGTGACTTCCTCCGTGTCGGTCCAGGGCCGGCCCTTCGGCCAGCGGCGACTGAGCACGTAGGGATGCGTTAGCGGCTGGTACAGGCGCTCCCACCAGCCTGTCCCGCCGACGTTGAGCCAGAATTGCACGTCCACCGGCCGGTTGCTCAGCAGGAAGGTGTAGGCCGGGGCCAGCAGCACGGCGTTTTCCTCGGGACGCGACGATTCGCCCGCCTGCCAGGGTTCCAGGTATTGCGCCGCGATGACGCCACGTTGCACCATTTCCAGGTATTCCTGACCGAGTGGTTTGTCGGCGGGCAAGTCGGCGGCAATCCAGCGGAACTTCTGCACCGATTCGATCAGCGTCGCCGCCGTCCGCGCCGCGTCGAGATCCCGGTGGAAGCCGTACCCCGACTGCGAGAGCACTTCCCCGAACAGCCGCGCCAGAAAGTGATCCAGCGGTGCAGGCTCTCCGGCGCGATAGGCGTCCAGCCACAGCCGCAGCGCCTCGTAGCGCCCGCCGAAGAGGTAGGTGATGCGCTGCTGCATATCGGAATTCACACCGTCGAAAGGCGCCAGCGAGGGCGTTTTGTCTTTCACCCGATAGAGCACGTCCGCCAGCAGGTGCGCACGCACCAGGTCGAGGTCGGCAATGGACTGCGTCAGCGCGTAGGCCACGTCATAGTTCCGCGGGATGACGCCCCATTGGGGATGCGCGAGCGCCGTCCACGTGAGCAAGGTCTGCGTGGCGGGTTCCTCACGCAGGGCGCGCGAAGGCCGGTGCGAACGCACGGGCACGTCGCGCTGTTCCAGGCGATGGGTCAGCGAGAAGCGCAACGCATCCGTGAGGAACGGCGCGAGGACGACGATCTCCCCGGGCGAGACACCGTCGTTGTGGACGAGCGCCGCGATGGTGTCGGCGGTCCAGTCGAGCATGTCGGGATGGTAGCGGTGGCTTTCGAAATGCAGTACGGTTTTGAAGTCCGGCGATTGGCCCGGTTGTGGGGGGGACGCCGTTCCCGGCTGCAAGATGTGTCCCAGCCTGTCCCCAAACGCCTGCATCGCCGGTGAGGTGACGAACGACTCGGAGAACGTGACGCGCTCGTCGCACAGATCGCGCAGCGCGGCGGCGCTCACCGGGTCCGCGCCGAGGAAGCTGCGATAGCCGGCGTCCTGGTCGAAGATGATGAGCGCCGATTCCGCGTGCGGCAGCCAACTGTAGACGAGATCGTGGGCCACGGGCACGTCCTCTTCGACGTTGTCCACGATCAGGTGGGTGTAACTTTCGCGCAAATAGTCGCGGCACAGCGGCTCCGTCCACAGGTGGGCGAAAAAGACATCAACTTGCAGGGAGAAGTCGAGCAGGTTGTGTTCCAGGCAGTAGCGGCGGAAGCGCGTCGCGCAGTCCTGCGCCTGGTCGTAGATGCGCGCCTGGGCTTGGGCCTGTTCGCCCACCCACGCGCCGTGCAGCCGTTCGGCGATTTCGGTGTAGGGGAAACCGACGACGGCGGCCTTGTTGAGGTTGTCGAGAATCTGGCTGTAGAGCCGGTTGCGGTCGATGTTGATGGCGTCGAAGTAGCCCTGCTCCTCCACCAGCGGCGCGACGATGCGCGCCATGTAGTACTGCGCCGTCTCCAACGTGAGGAACGTGGGCCGTTCATCCGGCATGCCGAACCCGGCCTCTTCCACTACCAACGGCCAGAACAAATCCACCATACGCCGCGCCAGACCGCCCACCGTAGCGACATTCACCAGCCCCCCTGCCGCCACGTCGGGGTGATACAGTGCCTCCACGTAAGGCGCGGCGAGCGTCCGCTGCGGCGTCAACACGAGGAGTCGCTCCGCCGGAACGCCGCTCATCAGCATGTAGAGCATCCGCGCGATGCCCGCCGTCGTCTTCCCGGTCCCGGCGGGGCCTTCGAGGAAGATTTTGCGGTTGAAGGGAGACTGAATGACGGCGTTTTGGTTCTGCGTTAGTTTCATGCATCACCTATTGGGCGAGCTTGGTTGAAATAAGGGCTGAAAGTCGGGAATGTCTAAAGGGTTTGCGAGAAGCTGGTCAATGAAAGTAGGAGGAGGCGATGGTGGTTCCGCTTGTCGTTCCGAAAGAGTTCGCACGACATCCCACTCCTTCCCCAAGAGCCGAGCGAGAAGCATGAGATCAAGCGAGTTAAGAAGTTGTGCTGTAATTGGCCGTTTCGCATCCCAGAAAATGAGAGCTGACCAGAATTCTCTGGCAGGGTCGGACATAACCAGTTCGTACAACAAGTTGCATTCTTCTTCAGAACGACATGGGAAAAAATAACAAGTGTCGTCGAAAACCACAGGGCGTCCTTGAAAAGGTGAAACTTGAACAAATTCGAGCTTCTTGTACAAACCCGAGATAGCAACTTTCCAGGGAGCGAATGAATATGGCCCAACTCCAAAGACTGAGAAACGAGGACGGTTCTTGTATATTGAGCTTTTCCGTTTGTCCAGAAGATGTGCGTGAGCGTTAAGGTAATTCCACGTCTTAGGCGCATACATCCTGAGACGGCTCGGGTTGTCACTCATTGTCCGCTGTGGAACGATCATCCACCGAGGCGGCTTCCTATGCGCTGCGAGATCGGAACTTTTCAACAAAGGAAAGAGTACTTCGGGTTCAAGATCAACGGATTCTCCCAACCCGTTAACAAGACTTTCATGCTCAACACGCAGTTCAAATGCCTTGCTGCAATCGTGCTTTATTCCTGACCGCCAGCCCCTGAAGCCATTTCCCATGAGGCTTTTTCGTTTCTGGTATAACGTGACGTCTGCTACGAGTATCCCATCTTGCAAACCAAATGTGCTATGGGGTTCCTGTGCGCGAAGAGCATGAAAAACTCGGCATTCCTTACTATTGCCAGTCGGATTGCTTTGAACTAATAACAGGCAGGCATCAACTGAAGCTTTGAAGTATTCTTGTGCGTCTAAAGTATAAAAGGAGGCTGACTCGATTCGCAGCCCGTTTTGCCAGGCGTACAAAAGAACTTTACGGGCTACTGTTGTCTTGCAAAGCATCGCAAGCAAGCCTTTTCTGCCATCGAGCCATTTGATATTCTCTCTGAGCATCCATTCTGAGATATCGAAATTGCTCTTACCGGTGAGCGCATCAATACCACGAAGATTGTCAAGGTTTGATTTGATGGGGATGTTGTTACCGCCGAGAGTGCTCAACTCCGCATTCGTCACCCAGGGGGGATTACCTATAACGAGAATGGGCTCAGGTAATGCTTCAACAATCTCAGACCAATTGGTAAAAAAGAAATCAGATTGATAAACTTCAACGGATGTATGCGGGAATGTGTGCGTGACGGCACGCTGCGCCTGCGTCACATACTGTGGGTTGATCTCAACGCCAAGAACACGCGATATGCCTGGAAATGTTTCTAAAGATGCTTTGAGAAAAGAACCCGTCCCACAGGTCGGCTCAAGAATCGAAGCGGGATGAAATCCGGTCCCAGCGATAAGGGAACAAATTTCCCTCGCCAAGCTGATGGGCGTTTGAAAATCCCCAAATTCGACTTTGTGTTTTTTCTGATCGTGCATCCCTAACTCAGTTTTTCAACTCCCGTAACCCAACCAGCCTTCTCGATTACTCGCCCATATTGAAGTCTCCACTGAAGGGCATTTGAGATAGTAAGATAGCCGACCTCGCTTCTGTCTTAAGAACTTCAAGTGTAAACTTCAGTTTCATTTTCTGACCTCTGCTGCCCAAGGCGGTGTTATTTAGACTCAACAGGGAATTGGACCCTATTTCATTGTACCATAGAAAGCCACTGACCACGAATGAGCGCGCTCCCCACTCATTTTTTCGTTCCAAATTCGTGGTCAGCAAATGCCCGGATTCATGTAACTTTTGTAATTTCCTTGCGTAATATAAGTGTAATTAAATAACGAATTACAAATTACGAGTTGCAAAGTATAAAATTATTTCGTTACTGGAGGATAGCGATGAAATTCTTAGTCAAGTTGCTTTTGTTGCCGTTTGTGTTGCTCTTCAAGTTGATCTTCTGGATCATCGGCCTGACCGGGCGACTGGTCGTAGGCATCGTGGGGCTGGTGCTGCTGATCGCGGGCATCATCGTCAGCCTGACCGTCGTCGGTGCAATTGTGGGGATTCCGCTGGCGCTGGTGGGGTTGCTGATGGTGATCGGTAGCCTTTGCTAAAGTGTGTTACGTGAAGCATGATGCGTGATGAAAATCACGCATCATGCTTTGTTCACAGGTAAAATGTGTTGCGCGAGTTGCCAACTCGCGCTACACATCGGGTCTGTTACTTGCCTTTGAGCGCCTCCGGGCCGAGCGTCGTCACAATGTCACCGGCGATATAGGCTTCCAGGCGATCACGCGCCTGATCATCGGGGAACTGGATGGGCGGGGATTTCATAAAGTAGGCCGATGGCTCCACGATTGCCCCGGCCAATCCGCGATCCAACGCGATCTTGGCGGTGCGGATGGCGTCGATGATCACGCCAGCGCTGTTGGGGCTGTCCCACACTTCCAGTTTCGCTTCCAGCAGCAGCGGCGCATTGCCGAAGGTCGTGCCTTCCATCTTGATGTAGCAGTACTTGTGATCCTCAAGCCAGGGGACATAGTCGCTCGGCCCGACGTGGATATTTTTCGCGCCTATGTCGTAAGGCACCTGACTGGTTACCGCCGAGGTCTTGGAAATTTTCTTGGACTCCAACCGCTCGCGCTCGAGCATATTGAGGAAGTCGGTGTTCCCGCCGAAATTCAACTGGTAGGTGTGGTCAATGCGCACGCCGCGATCCACGAACAGCTTGGAGAGGATGCGGTGCAGAATCGTCGCGCCGACCTGGCTCTTCACGTCGTCGCCGATCACCGGCAGACCGCGCTCGGCAAACCGTTTCTGCCAATACGCCTCGCGCGCGATGAAGACCGGAATGCCGTTGACGAACGCGCAGCCGGCATCGAGCACCTGCTCAACGTACCACTTGGTCGCCATTTCGCTGCCCACCGGCAGGAAGTTGACCACCACATCGGTGTGGGTGTCCTTGAGGATGCCGACGATGTCTGCCGTAGGGCCGGGCGCCTTCTCGATGATCTCGGAAAGGTACTTGCCCAGGCCGTCGTGCGTCATCCCGCGATACACCGGCACGCCCAGATGCGGCACATCCGCAAACTTGAGCGTGTTGTTGGGATAGGCGAAAATGGCCTCCGACAGGTCTTTCCCCACTTTCTCTGCGTTGATCTCGAACGCCGCCGTGAACTCGATGTCGCTGATGTGATACGGGCCAAGCCGCGCGTGCATCAAGCCGGGGATGAATGCGTCATCCGGCGCGTTCTTGTAGAACTCGACCCCCTGGACCAACGCCGAGGTGCAGTTGCCAACCCCGATGATGGCGACACGAACCTTCTTCTTTACCATTGCAAAATCCTCCTGTTGATTGTGAATGATGAGATACATAAAGAATCCTTTATGTATTTTGCTTTATTGTAACCATAACGGCGCGCTTGTCAAAACGAGGCTTGATTTATTGTTCGCTCAAGGGATAATGGATTGGTAACTGGAGGACACCATGAACGATGCACATCCTGAAGTGGATTTGACCCTGGCTGCCGTTTGCGGGTTGTTTTGTCCCGCCTGCATCATCTACATCGCGGCACACGAGACACCCGAAAAGCGCGCGGAGATCGCGCGACAGCGCAATCGGCCTGTGGAATCGCTGGTCTGCGATGGTTGCCGCGCGGAGCGCCGGTATAGCTATTGCGAGTCATGCAAGCTCTACGCCTGCGCGACGGCAAAGGGGCTCGATTTCTGTGGGCAGTGCGCCGAATATCCTTGCGCAGACTTGAAGGCGTTCCAGGCCGCCCGTCCGCATCGCCTTGAGCTGTGGGAAGCGCAGGCGCGCATCCGCGAGGTGGGCTACGAACAGTGGTTCACCGAGATGATAGAGCGTTACGCCTGCCCCGAATGTGGCACGCTGAACTCGGCCTATCATCTCGCCTGCCGCGCGTGCGGTGCGGAGCCGGCCAGCGCCTACGTGGCGGAACACAAATCCGCGATCGTCAACTGGCAAAAATGACCGAGTATTACCCGGCGCTGATTACGGATGTCGCGCCGCGCAGTGTCGCCGCGCGGGCGGGGCTGCGGGCGGGCGACGTGCTGCTGGCGCTCAACGGGATGCCGTTGCGCGACGTGATCGACGTGCAGTTCTATGCCGCCGAGCCGGAGCTGGAATTCCGCATCGAACGGGCGGGCCGGCAGAAGACGGTGCGCGCCAACCGCCGTTACGGGCAAAGCCTGGGTCTCGCGTTTGAGACGGAACTGTTCGACGGCAAAATCCGCGCGTGCCGCAACAACTGCGACTTCTGCTTCGTCAGCCAAATGGCGCCGGGCCTGCGCGGGCCACTCTACGTCAAGGACGACGACTACCGCCTCTCGTTCCTCCACGGCAACTACATCACCCTCACCAACCTGGATGAAAGCGATTGGGCGCGCATCGCGGAGCAGCACCTCAGCCCGCTCTACGTTTCCGTCCACGCCACCGAGCCGGACGTGCGCGTCGGGCTGATGCACAACCCCCGCGCCGGACAGATTGTGGAGCATCTGGCCCGCCTGGCGGAGATGGACATCGAAATCCACACGCAGGCTGTGCTCGCGCCGGGCCGCAACGACGGCGCGCACCTCGACCGCACGATTGCGGACCTGACGTCGCTCTACCCCGCCGTCGCCGACGTGACCGTGGTGCCCGTCGGCCTGACGCGCTGGCACAACCCCGCCATGCGCCCCTACACCGACGCCGAGGCCGCTGCCGTGTTGGCGCAGACGCTCGACTGGCAGACGCGCCTGCGTGCCGGGTTGGGCGTCGGTTTTGTGTATCCCTCCGATGAGTGGTTTTTGCGGGCGGGTGTTCCCGTTCCGGCGCTGGCGGATTACGACGGCTTGCTCCCGGCACTTGTCGAAAACGGGGTGGGGATGGTGCGGCTGTTTCTCGATGGGTGGGACGCGCTGCAAGCGGAACTGGCGCACCTCGGCGGGCCGCGCCAGACGTGGGTGACGGGGATGCTGTTTGCGCCGGTGCTGCGCGAAAAGGCGGCGACCTTCACGCTTCATACCGGCCTGGGGGCAGATGTGATTGCCGTGCCGAACCATGCCTTTGGCGAAACTGTGACCGTCGCCGGGCTGCTCACCGTGGGCGACATCCTGGCGACATTGCGCGAGCGCGAGATCGGCGACGTGCTCGTGCTGCCGGATGAACTCTTCCGTGGGCCGGATGGCTGCACTCTGGATGACAAATCGGCAGTGGATATTCAGCAGGCTACCGGCCGACCGGTCTTCATTGTCGCGCAGACAGAGGACCGTTGGCAAGTCCGGCCAGCGGTGTTATACTAACTGTACAGTCAATTTTCCATCTCACCACGGAGACACAGAGTTTTGATGGCTTTCTTCGTGTTCTCCGTGCCTCTGTGGTGAATGTTCAGCGTGCGTATTGTGTCGTAGAGCGCCCTGTTGACGGCATGAGGAGATTGAGATGCGCACAAAAAAGCGAAACCTTGTCGCCATACTGGTTTTCATCGCGCTGGTTCTGCCGATCGTAGCAGCGTGTGGCGGAAAAGAAGAGGCTCCACCACAAGCGACTACGGCTGGACAAACGTCCGAATCTGTCCCAGGAGCGCTCCCAGAGGCGACGCGCATGCCATGCACCCTGGCATCCTCCGGCCCGCTGGCAGGCATCGATCCGCGCGGGCAGACGGTGATTTGGTGGCACCCCTACAGCGGCGCGCGCGAAGCCGATTTGCAGGCGCTGGTGGCCGATTTCAATGTCACCAATGCGTGCGGTATCACCGTGGTCGCCGAGAATCAGGGCGCGGCGTTGCGTGAAAAGATGCGCACGGCGTTCGCCACAGGCGAGCTACCCGGTCTGGTGGTTGGCGATCAATACGACAAAGCTTTTTACACACTCGCCAATGCCCTTGCTGATTTGAACGTTTACATTACCGACGAGACCTGGGGACTTTCGCGGAAGGCGCGGGAAGACTTTGTGGGGACGCTCCTGGAAGCGAGCGATGAGCAGCACCTGGGATTTCCGCTTACCCGCACCGTGGATGTGTTGTTCTACAATCAGACGTGGCTTGAAGAATTGCGTTTCTCCGCCCCACCCACCGGCACGGCGGCGTTCAAAGAGATGGCGTGCGCCGCCGCAAAGGCCAAAGGGGCTACCGGCTTCATGTTCGACGACGCTGCTTCTGCTATAATTGTCTGGACTGAGGCGATGGGGGGGACAATTCTTAACACCAATCGCAATGGCTATTCTTTCAACCACAAAGCCGTTATCGATGCCGTGACCTTTCTCAAGGAGCTGCACAATACGGGATGCGCCAACTTCCCCGGCGCGGAATCTCCCGCCGTCCAATTTGCTGCGCGCCGCGCGCTCTTTGTCCAAGGGTCCAGCGCCGATATTCGTGCTTTCAAGCTTGCTATGGATGCAGCCGAGAATGACGATGCATGGGGTGTGATTGCTGTTCCGCGCGCCGATGCGAAACCGGCGTCGCTTATCTCCGGCACCGACCTGATGATCCCCGCCACCAACCCCGAAACCCAACTCGCGGCATGGGCCTTCCTCAAGTGGTTCACCGAGCCGGAACAGCAGGCCGGCTGGATTCGCGCCGCCGAGGAATTGCCTGTCCGTTCTGACACCGCTGCGGCGTTGGATGTGAAAGCCTTGATGCCGCAGTGGGGACAGGCCTTTGACCTGCTTTCTTCCGGCGTCTCCGAAGCAGCCCTTGTCTCTTACCCGACGCCGCGTGAAGCAGTGACCAAAGCCCTCGCCCGGATTCTGCAGGGCGACGACATCCGGGACACTTTGAGCCTTTTGCACTTCGAGGCGAATGAGCTTCAAAAGAAGGCGTTGACCGAAGCCCGCCTCCCTCTCCGAACCGATCTGTGTAGCCCGGCGACCTCCGGCCCGTTGGCGGGCGTCGATCCGCGCGGGCAGACCCTAACGTGGTGGCATCCCTACAGCGGCACGCACGAGGCTACCTTGCAGGCGATGCTCGCCGCTTTCAACGCCGCCAACCCGTGCGGCATCACCGTAGTGGGTGAAAGTCAGGGGAATGCGCTCCACGAGAAGATGAACGACGCCATTGCCTCGGGCGAGCTGCCCGGCCTGGCGGTCGGCGACTCGCATGAACAGGCGACTTATGCGCTGGCGAACGCGCTAATCGACCTGAATGTTTATAGCGCCGATGAGACCTGGGGACTTTCACAGACTGACCGCGCCGACTTTTTTCCGGCACTCCTGGCGCAGGGTGTGCATCCGGCCTTTGGAGGGCAACGCCTGGGCTTCCCACTCAGCGGCGCGGTGGAGGTTATGTTCTACAACCAGACGTGGCTAGAGACATTGCGTCACGCCGGTCCGTTCACCACCACGGCGGCGTTCAAGACGCTGAGCTGCGCCGTCGCCAAAGCCAGGGGGGCCGCCGAGACCGGCGCGCGCGGTTACGTGCTCCGCGATGACGCTACGACGTTGGCGGCCTGGGCTGCCGCCTTCGGCGGTGTATCGCCTGCCGGTGGTACAGTCCTCAACACGACCGGGGATGGGTACGCCTACAACATGCCGGCTGTAATCTCGGCTACGGCGTACCTGAAGGCCCTCTACGACGGCGGGTGCATCACCACGACCGTCACCGGTACGCCCGCTGCGCAATTCGCTGCGCGGCGGGCCCTCTTCGTGCTTGGCTCCAGCGCCGATATTCCCCTTTACCAGGCCGCAATGGAGGCCGCCGATAACAAGGACGTATGGGGTGTGAGCACTTTGCCGTACAGCGGGACCGTCCCCGCTCCGATTGTTCACGGCAGCGACTTCATCATTCCGGCGACCAATCCCGAAACGCAGCTCGCCGCGTGGATTTTCGTCAAGTGGTTCACCGCGCCGGAGCAGCAGGTAGCGTGGGTGCGCGCCAGCGGCGACTTCCCCACCCGCGCCGGTGTCGCCGCGCAGATCGAGGACGGGCAGTTTGCGCCGCAATGGTTGCAGGCGCTCGCGCTGCTGCCCTACGGCGTCTACGAACCGCAGCTTATCTCCTACCCTTCTGCGCGCGAGACCGTGAGGAAAGTCTTTAACCAGATCATGCAAGGCGCAGATCCAAAAACGGCTCTGGATCGTTTGACAAGAGAGGCAAATGCCTTGCAGAAGAAAATGATGGAGTAAGAGACAGGCGAAATTTCCCCTGGGTGCATTTCAGTTCGGGGAAAAAAGCCAGATAAACGTCTGATTTAACCGCAGAGTTCGCTGAGAACGCGGAGAAATTTTTAGTAACTCTGCGGACATTGCGTGCTCTGCGGTATAATTTAAGAAAAGTCGCCCCCATTCTGAAATGCACGCCTGTACTTGCCATGCAGGGCTTTATCATTCTCGTCACAGTTCCCTATTTTTGCTTCGAGCGGATCGCCAGCTCCGCGTCTTATGCGCTTAAAACGGGGAACTGGTGTTCCCCTCGGAGCAAGAAGGAGAAGACCCTGACTTGCCATGCTGACGGTTTTCCTGTATAATATAGCTGATTTAGAAGCTAATTGTCTTCTAATTTAATCATATCGATCGACCGAAGGAGGACTTGCCTATCGCCAATACGTATCAATGTTGTGGGGCATCAAGCGCCTGACCCGGCCCGCGCCGGGTGACGAGGTGGCGGTTTATCGAACATATCTCTTGACACAAATCTGCTCAATCTGCTTAATCTGCTGACTAACCCAAGCGCAATTGTGCAGGTAGCAACGCTGTCATCACGAGATTTTCGGCGGATGCCGCCAGGGGTAGCCCACCCCTCTCGCCCCTCCCCATGAGAAAGCCGTGTGCCAAACCCGACGGGCAACCGTCGTCACAAAGCACACGCCAGGGCGATCTACCAAACCCGGTAGAAAGAGTGCGACGCTTTTGCGGTGGCAGGATGCCACGGCAGATGTCGCCCCGTCTTCTTCAGATGGGTTATCTCCCGTGTTTTGTATGAGGTGCAGTGCGTGTCCTCACGCGCCGCGCATGCCCGCATGCCGGCGTGTGGGCGCCCCATGCGTTTTGTGACAACAAGATGTTGAACAATCCGACTAAAGACTATCGGACTAAAGACGATCGACTATTTCCAGGAGGCGAACGATGTGTGGTATTGTGGGATATGTGGGGCCGCGTCAGGCGGCGCCGATTGTGTTGGGCGGACTGAAGCGGCTGGAATATCGCGGCTACGACTCCGCCGGGATCGCCGTATTGCATCAGAACGGCGGCATTGTGGTTGAACGCGCGGTAGGCAAGTTGAGCAATCTTCAGGAACGCTTGTCCCAAAAACCGCTGGTCGGCACCATCGCCATCGGGCATACGCGCTGGGCCACGCACGGCGGTGTGACGGAGAACAACGCGCATCCGCACGTAGGGCGAAACGGGCGCGTGGCTGTCGTCCACAACGGCATCATCGAGAACTACGCCGACCTGCGCCGTGAGATGACCGACGAGGGCGTCACTTTTACCTCTGAGACCGATACCGAAGTGGTGGCGCATCTGGTGGATTCCTACCTGGCCAGCGGACTGGATTTGTTGACGGCGGTGCAACGGGCGCTGCCGTCCATTCAGGGGGCGAGCGCCTTTGTCTTTCTCAGCCCTCAGGAACCGGAACACCTGGTGGTGGCCCGCCTCGGCAATGCGGGCGGCATTGTGATTGGGATGGGGGACGGAGAAGTATTCGTCGCGTCGGACATCCCGGCGATTCTCGAATACACGCGCAATGTGATCTTTTTGGAGAACCGCCAGATAGCGCGCATCTCGCGGAATGGCGCGGAGATCTTCCGGCTGGACGGGACGCCGGTCAACCTGCTCCTGCACGCTATCCCCTGGGATCCGGTGTCGGCAGAGAAAGGCCCCTACCGGCACTTTATGCAGAAAGAGATTTCGGAGCAGCCCCGCGCCATCACCGATACCATCCGTGGGCGCGTGGATTTCCACCGGGGGCGTGTGCTGCTGGATAGCGTCCCACTCACCCAGGCGGAAGCCAGAAAGCTGGATCGCATCATCATCGCGGCATGCGGTTCTTCGTACCACGCCGGGCTGGTGGGCAAGTTCATGCTTGAGACGCTGGCCCGCGTGCCCGTCGAGGTGGATTACGGTTCGGAGTTCCGCTATCGCAACCCGTTCATCACGCCGACCACGGCAGTGCTGGCGATTACCCAATCCGGCGAAACGGTCGACACGCTGGCGGCCATGGAAGAAGGTCGCCGCCAGGGGGCCAAACTGTGGTCCATCGTCAACGTCATCGGCAGCCAGGCGCAGCGCCTCGCCGATGGCTACATCTCGATGCAGGCCGGCCTGGAAATCGGCGTGGCGACCACCAAGGCGTTCACCGCCAGTCTGGTGGACCTCTACTTGCTGGCGCTCTATCTGGGCGAACTGCGCGAGACGCTGTCCGCGGACGGGCTGCGACAAAGCGTGAACGATCTGGCCCGCCTGCCCGACCTGGTGGGGCAAATCTCCGAGCCACTGCCGATCTACGACGAACTGGCAGAAATCTTCTTCAAGCGTCAGCATTTCCTGTTCCTGGGGCGGGGGATCAACTATCCGGTGGCGTTGGAAGGGGCGCTCAAACTCAAGGAAATCTCCTACATCCACGCGGAAGGTTACCCCGCCGGCGAGATGAAGCACGGCCCCATCGCCCTCATCGACGAAGTGATGCCAGTTGTGACGGTAGCGCCGCGCGACAGCGTCTACGACAAGATGATCAGCCAGATGGAGCAGGTGAAAGCGCGCAATGGCACGGTTATCGGCCTGTTGCAGGCGGGTGACACGCTGGCTCGCAGCAAAGCCGATCACGTCCTCGAAGTGCCGGTGGCCTCGCACTTCCTCGCGCCGGTGCTCAACATCATCCCCCTGCAATGGCTGGCTTATGCCATGGCCGTCCGGCGTGGAGCGGATGTCGACCAGCCACGCAACCTGGCTAAGAGTGTGACCGTGGAATAGACTCAGTAGCTCTAATTGTGCCTGGTCTGGATCGCCAGCTTCAGGCCGGAACGAGGCCGTGGCGATCCCCTCAGAGCAATTTGCGATCTACTGAGACTGCAAGGTTGATGTCCTGAAAAACTGTGGGGCAATCTATGAGATTGACCCACAGTTTGTTTTGCTCAATCGTGTCTGGTAATTTTCGTAAGTCATGCTAGACTCAATTCAAGTAAGCTTTGCCTCGAATTGCCGTTGTGGCCGGGGATATACAGTCGTTCGCCAGACCTCGAGCACGCGAACAGGAGGAAAGCAGTGGCGACCATCACCAAGAAAGTGTGCTTGTTGGGCGATTTTGCCGTCGGCAAAACCAGCCTTGTCCGCCGCTTTGTTTACAGCATCTTTGAAGACCGCTATCTGGCGACCATTGGTGTGCGGGTGAGCCGCAAAGTATTGCATCTCCCGGATGCAAAGTCGAACGATGAAACAACATTGACGCTGATGCTCTGGGACATTGCAGGCAGCGATGTCTTTACTCGGATGCGCGCCAGCTACCTGCGCGGCGCGGGCGGCGCCTTGCTGGTATGCGATCTGACTCGCCCCGAAACACTGCTGAACCTGCGGGAGTATCTTGCCGTTTTGCGCGACCTCAATATGCAGATTCCTCTGGTGCTGGCCGCCAATAAATGTGACCTGGTCGATCAGATACGGTTATCAACGGCGGAGCTTGCGGACTTCGCTACCCCGTTCAGTGCTCCCTACTACCTGACCAGCGCCAAAGACAATATCGCCGTCGATGCGGCCTTCATCCACCTGGGAAGGCTGATGTTGGACTGGTATACTTAAAGCTCTGGCCCTTCTTCTACTGACTGATTCAGCGGGCAGATGCGATCCACCGTCAGGCGTTCCGTGCCATACCCGTACCACTCGAAGAAAGCTGCGTCTTCCACGCGCGCGGCGATGAATTCCTCCGCGGCGATGCAGGCCGCCAACGGATCATTGGTCGCCTCGTAAACCTCCAGCGTGTACTCAGCCGCGCCGCGATAAGGGTCGTTCGGCGCGGTGTACGCGCGCGTTACCAGCCCGGTATAGACCTGCCGCATCGCCTCTACATCGCCCCGCTGCGCATAGACGAACATCGCTTCGAGGGTCGCGTAGCCCACGATGCGCTCCCAGGCGTCGGGAGTCAGCCAGCCGTCATCCTGGTAGATGCCGGGGTAGTTGACCACGGCTAAAGCAAGGTTGAGCGCGGCGTCCCAGTCTTGGTTTTCCAACGCGGTGTTGGCGTCGAGCATCTGAAAGTAGGGGTGGTCGTCCGGATCAGGCGTGTCTTCGACCAGCCGATACGCGCCCTCGCGCCAGGCGAAAACCTGCGTGCGCGGGCGTTGCAAGCCTGCGCCCACCGAGCCGTACATCCCGCCGTGCATCACGATGTCCAACAGCCCATCGCCGGTATGATCGGTGAGGGTGTAGGTGGTGTAGGCCTGCATCACCGGATCGGCAACCAGCGAGTGCCAGCGCCGCCCGTCCCATTGCCCGATGATGATGCCGGTGAAGCACGTATGCGCGCCACAGGAGACTTGCTCTACCATGACCTCCAAATGGCCGTCGGCATTGATGTCATCGACCATCAACAGCACCGGGTTGGAAACATCCCAAATGTTTTCATCCTCGATGATAATCGCTGCCGGGATGAACAGGTTATCGCGTACCTGAAAGATGAGCAGGTTC
Organism: Chloroflexota bacterium; assembly: GCA_019873725.1. Lineage (GTDB taxonomy): Bacteria > Chloroflexota > Anaerolineae > B4-G1 > SLSP01 > DSWT01. The sequence continues at coordinate 22,586 of JAIOAS010000049.1, forward strand.
GCGGGACAGAATGTGGCCCCGCATCCCATATCGCGCGCCGGGACGCTGATGAGCCATTCGGTTTCGCCGTCACCGTTGAAGTCTTGGGAGACGGCCCAGGCGTTGGGCGGACGTGCCCCCTCATAGGTGCTGTCGGCGGGCATCCAGGCCGTCAATTGGGTCAGGGTTGCTTCGGTGCGGGTGTTCTCGTCCGCAGCCAAATCTGCATTGAGCAGATTGGTGACGGTCTGGATGTATTCTTGCATCCACGCTGCTTGCGTGTCTTTTTCTGCATCGAAGGGCGCGGGACGAGTGGGCGTCCAATTTGCGGGTGGTGGGGTCACCGTCCCGTATGGCAACAGGCCCATAGCCAGGGCCTCGCGCGGCGTGTTTGTGGGGGTGGGAAACGGTGTGGGCGTTGGCGGTGCTCCTGGTGGCGCCGTGGGGGGTGGGGGCGCTGTCACCGTGATTGGCAGAAGCTCCCCTACCGTCGCTGTCCTGCCGGTTGGCGTAGCTGTAGGGCGTGAAAGCGTGGACGGTCGGGCGCACCCGACCATCCCCACAATCAAAACCAGGCACCAGCTCCATCGTAGTGCACGTCTCATGATTCTCTCCCACGCATCGCTAATAGCTGACAGTTGATCGTTGACGGCTAAGAATTACAGCTTTCTCCAGCTCAGACGGGCCATCGCTGCGCCGGTCTGCTCGAAGTATTCCACGCGGATGGTGGCATTGCCCTGCGGCAGCGTCACGGTCGCCGTGCGGGTGCCCCGCATGGGCCGCCAGCTATCGATGACCAGCCGGTCATTCACGTAGACGCGCACGCCGTCATCGGTGGTGGTGGTGAAGCGATACCGCCCGGCCTCGAAAGCGAACGTGCCGGTCCAGCGCACGGCAAACTGGTCGACCGGAATTTCGGTCGCGGGCGAGCCGAGCTTCCAATCGAAGTTGATGGTTTCATCGGTGCGCGTCAGTGCCGGCGCTTTGGTCAGGTCGCGCCCGGCGAAGTATTCACCCTGCCACGGGCCGGGATATTGGATGGGGGATGGCGTGCTGGCTGGCGTGCCTGGCTTGGGGGTGGGTTGGGCAGCCGCCTTCGGAAAGCCGTAGTTCGGCGAGGGCGCCATTGCCTGCGCAGCTTCGACCGTCGCTGCATAATCCCACCAGAACTGCATGCGCGCGTTGCCGGCGGCTTCAAAGTACTCTACCCGCAGGGTGTGCGACCCCGACAGGTAGTGCCAGTCCTGATACCGCCAGACATTGTCTTGCGGCGTCCAATAATCCATGTGCATGCTGGTGTTGTCAATCCAGAGGCGCATCCCGTCGTCGGAGCGGGTGTTGAAGCGGTAAAGCCCCGGCGTGAAGTTGATCGTGCGCGTCCATTGGACGGCGAAGTTATCGCTCGGCATCCAGCTCACGGGCGCGCCTTGTCCCCAATCGAAGTTGATCTCGGCATCGTCGCGGATCAGCGCCGGAGCGCCCTTGAAATCGCGGTTGTCGTAGTAGCGTCCCTCCCAGCCTTTGATGGCGTCCAGTCGATCCCACCAGGCGTAGATGTTGGCCAGGTCGCCATGTTCGTAGTATTCGACAACCACCGTGTATTGGCGGGCGCTCAGGGTGATGTCGCTGCTGCGCCGGTTGGGTTGCTTTTGGTCGTACCAGGCATCGATGACCAGCCGTCCGTCCACGTAGAGGCGCACGCCGTCGTCGCTGCTGGTATAGAACCGGTACGTTCCGGCCTCGAAGCCCAACGTGCGTGTCCAACGCACGGAGAAGTTGTCCGCCGGCACCGCCGCATCAGGGCTGCCGTGTCCCCAGTCGAAATTGATAGCGGTATCATAGCGGGTCAATACCGGGTTGCCGGAGAGTGTGCGGTTGTTGTAGTAATCCCCGCGCCAGGCCGTGCCGCCGCTGACTTTTGACCAGCCGACTTGCAACGCCGCGCTGCCGCCACGCTCGTAGTATTCCACCCGCACGCGGTAGGTGCCCGGCGCAATGTATCGGTCGACGATACTCCAGGTATCTGAGCGGTCGCGCCAATCGTCGATGACAAGCGTGTCGCCGACCCACAGACGAATACCGTCGTCCGAGCGGTACGAGAAGCGGTAGGTGCCGCCTTCAAACCACTCATCACGGGTGAAGCGGGCGGAAAAATTGTCGGCAGGGATGCCTGTCCCCGGACT
>JAIOAS010000050.1 GCA_019873725.1 Chloroflexota bacterium
GCCGCCAAAGATCATAGATTTGAGGTTGCCCGCACGCTCGATGTTGTAGTTGATCTGGCTCTCGAAGGCGACGATGCAGCCGGTGTCAATCAGGATTTTGTCGTTTTCCAGGCGTTTCTCCACAATCGTACCGCCCGCGTGGATGAAGACCATCCCATCGCCGCGCAGCCGTTGCAGGATGAAGCCCTCGCCGCCGAACAAGCCCGCCCCGATCTTTTTGTTGAAGGCGATGCTGACCTCGGTGCCCAACGCCGCGCAGAGGAACGAGTCCTTCTGACAGATCAACTCGCCGTGGACCTCATCCAGGTCAATCGGGATAATCTTGCCGGGATACGGCGCGCCAAAGGCGATGTGGCGCTTGCCCTCGTAGGTACTGGTGAAGTGCGTCATAAAGAGCGACTCGCCCGTGATGACGCGCTTGCCCACGTCCAGCACCTTGTCAAAGAAACCGGAGCTAGGCTTGGAGCCGTCGCCCATCTTCGACTCGAAAGTGATACCGCTTTCCATGTAGACCATCGCCCCGGCCTCGGCGATTACGGTTTCGCCGCGGTCCAGTTCGATTTCGACAAATTGCAGGTCGTCGCCGTAAATCTGGTAATCAATCTCGTGACTCTTCATTGCATTACCCTCCTAAAAATGGTTACAAGTTTCAGATTAAAAGTTGCAGGTTCTCGTTTTTAGTATGAACCCGACAACATATTTGTACGCAATGCCTATGTGCAAGTTGCGGCGCTAGGCGCGTTTGCGCACGCGCGGACCTTGCGGCGTATCTTCGATCTCGTAGCCGGCCGCGGTCACTTGGGCGCGCAAAGCGTCGGCGTCTTGCCAGCGCTTCTCCTTGCGGGCGAGCGCACGCTGTTCGACCAGCGCCATAATCGCTTCGGGGATCGCCGCCTCGACCGGCTTCCATTCCGCCAATCGCAGGCCCATCACCTGATCGAAGCACAGCAACGTCGCCTTTTTCGTCGCATCGGGCAAATCGCTCTTAACCAGGTCCCATACCAGCGCCAACACGCGCGGCATGTTCAAGTCGTCGTTGACGTGCGCGGTGAATTTGTCGATGTAATCTTCGTCCACCGCGCCCGCTTCGCCCCAGGCATACATCGCCGCACGCAGCCGATTCAGCGCCGTCTGCGCCCCCTCCAGCCCTTCCCAAGTGAAGTTCAACCGCGCGCGATAGTGCGCGCCCAGACACATAAAGCGGTACGCCAGCGGATCGTACCCTTCGTCAATCAACGTCTGCACGCGCAGGAAATTGCCCACCGACTTGCCCATGCGCGCCTGGTCGATCTGCAGGAAGTAACCGTGCAGCCAGAAGTTCGCCAGGCGCGTGCCATAGCAAGCCTGCGTCTGCGCGATCTCGTTGGAATGATGCACGGTGATGTGATCCTCGCCGCCGCAGTGGATGTCGAAGAACGGCCCCAGATACTTGGCGGACATCGCCGAGCACTCGATGTGCCAGCCGGGGAACCCCACCCCCCACGGGCTGTCCCATTCCATCTGGCGTTTCTGGTCGGGCGGACTGAATTTCCACAACGCGAAGTCGGTGATGTTGCGCTTCTCACCCCGCTCCACGCGCGCGCCGGATTGCAACCCTTCAATGTCCAGGCGACCCAGATAGCCGTAATCCGGCAGTTTCGACGTGTCAAAGTAGATGCCGTCCGACGTGCGATAGGTGTACCCCTTGGCCTCGATACACCGAATGGTCTCGATCTGCTCGGCAATATGGTCGGTCGCCCGGCACCAGATCGTTGGTTGCTGGATGTTGAGGCGCTCCATGTCGGCCTGGAACTCGCGGGTGTACATCTCGGCGATCTCCCACGCCGACATACCGGTACGCCGGGAGCCTTTCTCCATGCGGTCCTCACCGGTGTCCGCGTCGGAGGTCAGGTGACCGACGTCGGTGATGTTCATCACGTGCTTGACGGTATAGCCGTTGAAGGTCAACACACGGCGCAGTACATCCTCGAAGATGTACGTGCGCAGGTTGCCGATGTGCGCGTAATCGTAGACCGTCGGCCCGCACGTGTACATCCCCACCTCCGGCGGGTGCAGCGGCTCGAACTCCCGCACCGAGCGGGTATATGTATCATAGAGTTTCAGTGGCATCATCTCTCTCCTTGCAAATGGCAAATGGCGAATGGCAAATGGCGAATTAAGAATCCGTTGAAATCCGTTCAATCCGTTGACCTTCAATCCGTTGACCTTCAATCCGTTGACTGGGAAGATTGCTCGCACTACCCTCAGGGAAGCGCAGGTAGTATTCGGTAGCCGAGTCCAGGTCGGCGTAGACGCCGCGATAATCCGGCGGGAGCAAGGCCGCGATCTGGTACATCATCTCATCCACCATAGCCTGGCGCACCGCCTGCGTCACCTTGCTTCCGCGCGCATCCAGGTAGAACGGCTGCCCGACGACGATGCGAAAATCGGTGCGGCGCAGGCGGCGGACGTTATCGTGAAAACGCTCCCCACCATAGTACACCAGGGGCAAAATCGGCGCGCCGCTGTGCAGGGCCAGCAGCACCACCCCGGGGCGGCCCGGCTGCAAACGCCCGTGTCCACTGCGGGTACCCTCAGGGGCCACCGCCAGGATGGCGCCGTCTCGCAGGGCCGCCAATCCTGCACGGAACGCCCGCACGTCGGCCTCGCCGCGCTCCAGCGGAATCGTTCGCCACGTATCGAAGAGAAAAGCCAGCGCCGGATTCTGCCAGGTTTCAGATTTCACAAACCCTGTCACCCGGCGCGGATGCACGCGCGAGAAAAGCACCGGCGCATCCAGAAAGTTGATGTGATTGGCGACCACAATCAACGGGCCATGCTGTGGAACACGCGCCAGTTGCGCGTCGTCCACCCGGCATAACACACCGGTCAGACCCTTGAGTGTTGTGTTGACCACCCACTGCATCAACATCACGCCGCCTCCACGCTGACCACGGCGAGCTGGCGCGGCAAGACCCCCATCGTCAACTCGCGCGACTCGACGCTGATGGTTTCGCCATCGGCGTGGGCGGGCAGCACGCCCTCCACCGCCCTCACGGTGACATGGCTCGCGCGCCCGGTGGTGATGGCGCTGTGCGTGGCCTGCGTGCCCTTCATAAAGCGGAGGATCAACGGGAAGATGGCCGCGCGGCTGACATGCGCCGCCAGGCATAGGTCGAAGAGCCCGTCGGCGGGGCTGGCATTTGGCGCCATCATAAAGCCGCCACCCATACGCCGCCCGTTCATCACCGAGACCATCAGAGAAGGCTGTGTCGCCGTAAAAGCGCCATATTCGATCCGTAATAGCGGTGCGCGGTAATAAAGGAAGACGGTCTTGAGCGCCGCGACAATGTACGAAGGGAAGCCGCTAAGCCACTTCAGCTTCAGCGCCTCGAAGCCCACCACCGCATCGAAGCCGATGCCTACGCCGTTGCCAAAGTAGCGGCCCTGCGGGACCAGGCCGCCCTCCACCCACCCCACATCGATAAGACGACGGTGATCCGCAGCCAACGCATCACAGCCGGCTGCTAATGTGTGCGGCACGCCCGCACCAAAGGCGAAGTCATTGCCGCGTCCCACACACAGGACGCCCATCGCCGCTTCGACGCCGGCCTGTTTGGCCTGCATCAGCCCATTCAGCACCTCATTCGCCGTCCCATCGCCGCCCGCCGCGACGACGACGTCGTAGCCGTCCAGCGCAGACTGCCGCGCCAGTTCAATCGCGTGGCCCGGGCGCTCGGTGCGTACCAGGTCGTAAGAGAGGCCGTGCCGTTCCAACAGGTCTTTGATCAGCGGGATAGATTGTTCGCCGTTACCACGGCCAGAAATGGGGTTTACGATCACTTTATATCGATTCATCGTCGCCAAGCCGCCTTTACTCACAGAATGGGATTCACACTAAAGTCTTATTATATCAGACAATCCATCAAACCGCACCAATCACGATTTGGACTGCACGCAAGATCTTTCGGAGTTGATCGTGGTTGAGCACACCCAGGCATTGTACAAAACGTTCTTGCGACACCGACCGAATCCGGAAAGCATCCGCTGCAGAAGGTTTGGACAATCCGTTTTGCGCGTCGGGCAAAACCTGGACCAGCCACGGCGCTATCCCATAACGGTCTTTCCAATCCGTCAACGGCACAATCACGCGCAAGGGCAAAACGCCAATCGCATCCTCACTGACAATGACCGCCGGGCGCGTTTTACGAATCTCCGCGCCAACCGTCGGATCGAGATTGATCAGCCAGATTTCACCCTTACGCATCGAAATCATCCCCGTCGAGCGCCTGGAACGCCGTCAACTCCGCATCTGTCTGATAATCGACCAACAAAGCCTGCGCGGCGGCAGCCAACGCCCTTTGCTGGCGCGCGGCGACTTGCTTATCGATCATCTCACGAATAATCTCCGACAAGCTGCGCTTCTCCTGAGCCGCAATCTCGCTCAAGATTCTATGCTGCTCCGGTCTAAGTAGAATTTGCGTGCGATGCATCATGAGGCTCCTTTCTTGTGGTACGAGGCTACACAACAATTATACATCTTCCCGTGACGCCGTCAACAGCCGAACTGTACGAGGTGCATTTCAGAATGGGGGCGACTTTTCTTAAATTGCACCGCAGAGCACGCAGTGTCCGCAGAGTTGCCAGAAAATTCTTTGCGTTCTCAGCGAACTCTGCGGTTAAATCAAACGCTTATCTGGCTTTCGCCCCCGAATTGAAATGCACCCACTGTACGCTCTCGCATTACACCTCACGTCTCCCGTTTCATGCTATAATCAGGGTATGCACATCATTCTAACCCACGAAAATGCGGACTTCGACGCAATTGCCAGTCTGCTGGGGGCACACAAGTTGTACCCGAACGCGCGTCCGGTGCTGCCGCGCCGTGTCAACGGCAACGTGCAATCGTTTCTCGCGCTCTACGGCACGGGACTGCCGTTCGTCGATCCAGACACCCTCCCCCGTGGGCAACACGTCCGCCGCGTGATCCTGGTGGATACGCAAAGCCTCACTTACGTGCGCGGTATGAGCAAGGACATCAACGATGTGCTGGTGATCGATCACCACGCGCCGCCCGATGTTCTGCCGGTCGGTTGGCGTTTCCAGGGCGAGACGTTGGGCGCGACCACTACCCTGCTCGTTGAGGCGCTCTCCGCACGGCTGACGCCCATCTCCCGCGTCGAAGCCACGCTGATGCTTGCCGGCATCTACGAGGATACCGGCAGCCTCACCTACGCCGCCACCTCATCCCGCGACCTGCGCGCCGCCGCCTGGCTGATAGAACAAGGGGCAAGTCTGGAAGTCGTCGCCGATTTCCTCGAGCATCCCCTCACGGCCATGCAACAGACGATCTACGATGCGCTGAAGGAGCACGCTGAAACGTTGGTGATCGACGGGCATCCGGTCGTCTTGAGCTGGGCAGAATCGCCCCCCAACACCGATGAGGAAATTTCGACGCTGGCGCACAAACTACGCGACCTGTTTGACCCTTCGGCGCTGTTCGTGCTCGTCGGAATCGGCAACAACACGCAGTTTGTCGCCCGCAGCAGCACGGATGACATCAACGTGGCCGAGGTCGCTGCGCATTTCGGCGGCGGCGGGCACGACCGCGCGGCTGCCGCGCTGATCCGCCACCGCCACGCCGTCGACGTCTTCACCGAACTGCGCGACCTGCTCCCTGATTTCGTGCGCCCGCGTGTCAAAGTCCGCAATGTGATGTCGCTCGGCGTCCGCACCGTACGCGCCAGCGAACCCATTCACGCTGTCTATCAGCACATGCTGCGCACCGGTCACGAGGGTTTTCCTGTCGTCGACCCGGAAGGCAACATCCTGGGGCTGGTGACGCGCAATGCCGTGGATCGCGCCAGGCAACACCAATGGGAATACCAGCCCGTGGAGCGCGTCATGCAGCACGGCGCAGTGAGCGTCTCGCCGGAAGATTCGGTAGAACGGGTGCGCGCGCTGATGATCCAGACCGGCTGGGGCCAGATTCCCGTCGTCGAAAAGGGGGAACTCATCGGCGTGGTGACGCGCACCGACCTGATCCGGCTGCCGCTCTCGGAGACCAACGCCGTGCAGCAGGACATCATCCGCCGTATGGAACACTACTTCCCCGCGCCGCTACTCGCGCTGATCCGCCAAATCGGCGAACTGGCTGCCCAGCAAGGCTACAACGTCTATTTTGTCGGCGGCATCGTGCGCGATCTCCTGCTCGGACACCCGCTCGTGGACCTGGACATCGTCGTTGAAGGCCACGCGATCACGCTCGGTAAAATGCTGGTGGACAAATTCGGCGGCGAAATCCACACCCATAGCCGCTTTGGGACGGTGAAATGGACGCTACCCGCAGAATTGTGGGAGAAATGGCAGATGGCGAACGGCAAATGGCAAATGGCAGCCCCAGAGGAAAGCTCACCCTTCCAAAATCCAAAATCCAAAATCCAAAATCCAAAATCCCAGCATTTGCCCGACTTCATCGACCTGGTGACGGCGCGAACGGAATTCTACGAACATCCAACGGCGCTACCGCTGGTGGAGCGCAGCTCGATCAAGCAGGACTTGCACCGGCGCGATTTTACCATCAACACCCTCGCCATTCGCCTCGATCCCCAACGCTGGGGGGAGCTGCTGGACTTCTACGGCGGCAAGGCCGATCTTGAAGCCGGGGTGATTCGCGTGCTGCACAGCCTCAGCTTCATCGACGATCCCACCCGCATCCTGCGCGCCGCGCGCTTCGAGGCGCGCCTGGGTTTTCATCTCGATTTGCAAAGCGAGAGCCTGATCGCCAACGCGCTGCCGATGCTCGACCGTATCACAGGGGGGCGCATCCGCCACGAACTCGACCTGATCTTCCGCGAAGCGCGACCAGAAGCCGCACTCGACCGGCTCCAGGCGTTCGGCGCGCTGGCCCACATCCATCCGGAACTCGTCAGCGATGCGTGGCTGCATGAACGATTCGCCCGCTTGCGCCAGCCGGAGAACCTGGCGCTGTGGAACATCGCAACAGACGGGCGGGAGAGCATACCCATTGACTTCTACTACTGGGGATTATTTTTCTACAGACTCTCGCCCGGCGCAGTTGAGCATTTAATCAAGCGTTTGTTGATTCCGCGCCGTATCAGCAGTGGATTACGCGCTCTACCAACCCTGAAAGAGACTCTGGCAAAATTGGAAACAGTGGAACGCCCCAGCCAGATCGTGACGTTGCTCGAACCACTGGCGGAAGAGCTGCTGCCGCTCGGCTGGCTGGCAAGCGACGATTCGACCATCAGAGCTAAACTGGAACAGTATGCCCGCGAGTGGCGCCACGTGCAGTGCGAGATAACCGGCAAAGACCTGAAGGCACTGGGCCTGCCGCCCAGCCCACTGTACCGTCAGATCTTCGAGACGCTCCGTGCGGCGCGGCTCGACGGCGAGATCACAACCCGCGCGGAAGAAGAACGCCGTGTCCACGAGATATTGCTGAGTATGCAGCCGAAAAACAACCATCCGACTAACGACCATTCGACTACCCGACTAACGACTACCTGACTAACGACTGAAGACTACAGAGGAACGTATGGCGCGATTCTACCCTTCCTATCAAACCTTGCGGCTGGCGGATCAAATCATTGATAGCATTGCCGCGCGCGTCCCGGGCTACCAGGGACGCATCGGCGCGCGCTGGTACTGGCGACTGGCCGGCGGCGTTCTCGTCACGTTCGAGTTGGACTTCACTGTGACCGAGCAACGCTGGGATGTGCTGCGCGCAGAAGCCGTCACGCCAACGGTGGGCATGTTCAGCGCCGCCGATTTCCCCTTTGCGGCTTACGGCACGCTGGTCGATTCCCCGCCGTTCATCCACGACCTGGATGGCGAGGCGGAGTGGTCGAACCGCCTCTACTTCCAGATGGGGCGGCTGATCAACGACGCGATCCTCTGGATGGAGATGCTTTCGGCAGCCGTCATCGATCCCCAGGTGCACCCGCCGGCGGCGTTCCCGGAGCTGAACGCGCTGGAACGCGAGCTGGTCGTCTACGCCATCGAGGAGCTGAACGGCTATTTCAAACTCAGCAAGCTGCACGCGGCCTTCAATGGCCGCATCTCGCGTAGTGTCCTTGCGCGGCTGGGGCAGTATTGGGAAGACCTGGGCTTACTCACCGAGCCGCCGCGCCGCGTCACCGTGGCCCTGCGCGCTCTGGCGAATATCGAAACGTCAAACCCGTAGCGCGAATTGGCAATTCGCGCTACAGTAAATCGGCAATTCACTGTAATGCGAATGAGCTCATCGAGCCGCCGCGCCGCGTCACCGTGGCCCTGCGCGCTCTGGCGCATATCGAAACGTCAAACTCGTAACGCGAATTGGCAATTCGCGCTACAGTAAATCGGCAATTCACTGTAATGCGAATGGGCTCATCGAGCCGCCGCGCCGCGTCACCGTGGCCCTGCGCGCTCTGGCGCATATCGAAACGTCAAACTCGTAGCGCGAATTGGCAATTCGCGCTACAGTAAATCGGCAATTCGCGTTACAATGAAGTTTGTCGATGACCAATAAACACGTCAATGATACCCTGGCGCCAACGTACAATACCGGTCCGGCGCGCTTTCCATCGTGGGAAACCGTGATAGACTGGATGCGCGCTGCCGGGTTTGAGGGGGATGGGGCGGAGGCTGCTACAGCCGGAATAACGTTGACCTTTCCCACCGAACTCATTATGGAGATGGTGTGCGGAACAAAAACGTTACTTTGTCAGCAGATTTAGCAGATCAAGCAGATTCTTCCGTTCGTAGAACGCCATCGGCTAAATCCGCTAAATCTGCTGATAAAAACATAAAACAATCAGGAGGGATTTTCAATGCCAAAAACAACCTTGGATCAAAACTGTATCAACGCCCTGCGGGTTTTGGCGATGGACGGCATCCAGAAAGCCAACTCCGGGCACCCCGGCATGCCGATGGGCATGGCCGACGTGGCCTACGTGCTGTGGACGCGCCACCTCAAGCACAACCCACGCAACCCGCGCTGGCCCAACCGCGACCGCTTCATCCTTTCCGCCGGGCACGGGTCGATGCTGCTCTACAGCCTGCTGCATCTCACCGGCTATCCCATATCGCTAGAGGACCTCAAGCAGTTCCGCCAGTGGGAAAGCAAAACGCCAGGCCATCCCGAATTCGACCTCGACCTGGGCGTCGAGACAACCACCGGCCCGCTGGGACAGGGGTTTGCCAACGGTGTTGGCATGGCGATCGCGCAGAAACATCTGGCGGCGCGCTTCAACCGTCCCGATTACGCACTCTTGGATCACTACATCTACGCCATTGTCTCCGATGGTGATATGATGGAAGGCATCTCCCACGAGGCCGCTTCCCTCGCCGGACACCTGGGGCTGGATAGCCTGATCTACTTCTACGATGACAACGGCATCACCATCGAAGGCTCTACCCAGCTCGCTTTCACCGAGGATGTGAAGGCGCGCTTCCGCGCCTACAACTGGCACGTGCAGGCCGTCGATGGGCACGACATCGACGCCATCGATGCGGCCATTCGCGCGGCCAAAGCGGTCAAGGGCCAGCCGCACCTCATCGCCTGTAAGACCACCATCGCCTACGGCAGTCCGAACATGCAGGGCAGCGCCAAAACGCACGGCGCCCCACTCGGCGATGAGGAAGTCCGCCTGACGAAAGATGCCCTGGGCTGGCCTTCGCAGGAACCGTTCTTCGTCCCCACCGACGTCATCGCGCACTACCGGCTTGCCGTCCCCCAGGGCGAGCGCGCCGAGGCTAAATGGCGCGACCTGCTCAGCGGCTATGAAGCAGCATACCCGCAGGAGGCAGCCGAGTGGCAGCGCGTTCTCAAGGGCGAACCTCCAGCGGGTTGGGAAAAGGCTATACCGCACTTCCGCCCCGACGGCGGCGCGATGGCCACCCGCGCCGCTTCCGGCAAGGTACTCAATGCCATTGCGCCGGCCCTGCCGGAGTTACTCGGCGGTTCGGCGGATTTGGAACCGTCGAACAACACGTATCTCAAAGGCTTAGGCGACTTCTCGAAGGAAAATCCGCTGGGCCGCAACTTCCACTTCGGCGTGCGCGAGCATGCGATGGGCAGCCTGCTCAACGGGATGGCGCTCTACGGCGGACTCCAAGTTTACGGCGGCACGTTTATGGTCTTCTCCGACTACGCGCGCCCGGCCGTGCGCCTTGCCGCGCTCATGAAACTGCCCGTGATCTACGTCTTTACGCACGACTCGTTCTACGTGGGCGAGGACGGCCCCACCCACGAGCCGGTGGAGCACGTGATGGCGCTGCGCCTCATCCCCGGACTGACGGTGATCCGCCCGGCGGATGCCAACGAGACTGCCGCCGCGTGGAAAGTGGCGCTCGAACACAAAAATGGCCCCGTGGCGCTCGCGCTCACCCGGCAGAATCTCCCCACCCTCGAAGAGGTCGCCGACCAGGCTATGCAGGGCGTGGCGCGCGGCGCATACATCCTCAGCGAATCGCCGCTGAACCGCGTGGACCTCATCCTTATCGCTTCCGGTTCTGAAGTCGCCGACGCGCTGGCCGCGCAGAAGTTGCTGCAAGCGCGCAACATCGGCGCGCGGGTGGTGAGCATGCCCTCGTGGGAACTTTTCGAGCAACAACCGTTGTTCTACAAACACACCGTTCTGCCCCCCGACGTCACCCGGCGTCTGGCGATTGAAGCAGGCGTCACCCTGGGATGGGAGCGCTACGTGGGCAGCTACGGCGCCGTCGTCGGCCTCGACCGTTTCGGCGCCTCCGCGCCCTACCAGCGCCTCAAGGAAGAATTCGGCTTCACCCCCGCCGCCATCGCCGAGCGGGCGATGAAGCTAATGGCAGAGTAAGTTTGGCCGACCACCGCCCCATGGCACCTCAAAATCGCGCGCCCCAACCCGGCGCGCGATTTTCCCATGCCATGCCCCATCCCTCTTCCCGTCTACTTCTTTTATGGCTCACCTTCTTTATGCTCTACGCCGCCACCACCGCCCGCGACGTACTCCCCGCCGACAGTGGCGAATTCCAACTCACGGCGGCGACCTGGGGCATCGCGCACCCGCCGGGCTACCCGCTCTACACCGTCGCCAGCGCGCTGTGGATGCGGCTGGTTCCCATCGGCGCGGTGGTGTTCCGCGTCAACCTGTTCAGCGCGGCGCTGGCAGCGACAACGCTCGTGCTCGTCGCGGCGGCTGTGCAGACCTGGGCCTTGGCCTGGGGATACACCTCGCGCGCAGCAGAAGCCGGGGGAGTGGCGGCGGCGCTCCTGTTCGGCAGCGCATCCACATTCTGGGCGCAGGCGACGATTGCCAACATTCGTATGCCGACGATGCTCTTCGCGGCGTGGGGATTTCTGGCGCTGGCGCGCTATCGCACGGCACAAAGCGGGGCGCACACCGGCAAAGTCCCGCCGCTGATCGAACTGGCGTTGGCGTTGGGACTGGGCGTGGGGCACCATCCTTCGCTCATCTTCGTTGCTATGGGATGGGCGCTCTACCTGCTGCTAATCGATCCACGCCTGTTCATCCGGCCGCGCCGCTGGTGGAAAGCGGCGCTCGTCGGCGCGCTGGCGTGGTTGATCCCGCAACTGTACCTGCCCTTGCGCGGCAGTATGCCCAACGTCCCGCTCGCGCCGGACAACCTGGCAACCTGGTCGGGCTTCTGGCAGCACGTGCTGGCGCGTGGCTTTGAGGGTGATATGTTCGCCTTCGCCACTGCTGCGGACCTGGCCCTGCGATTGCCGCTGCTCCCCACCCTCTTCCGGCTGCAATTCCCGCCGGTCTTTCTGGTCGCCATCGGCGTGAGCTGGCTGTGGCTGCTGCGGCGCGACGGCAAACTGGCGGCAGCGTTTCTGCTCGCGTGGGCGCTGCACACCTTCGTCACCATCACCTACCGCGCGCCACAGACCATCGAGTACCTGATGCCGGCCTACGTGCCGATGGTGCTCGTGTTTGGGCTGGGCGTGAGCGGAATGGCGAATGGCAAATGGCGAATCGGCGAATCAACGAATCAACGAATCACGCATTACGCATTACGTTTTACGCATTACGTTTTACGCATTACGCATTACGTTTTACGTTTCTCGTTTCTGGTTTTACCTCTCCGTCTCGTCGTGCTCGTACCTGATTTTGCGGTTCTCGCTGCCGACACATCCATCCGGGATAGAACTGCACCGCTATTGGAGGCCGCAGCGCCGGAAACGGCGGGGCCAGATGCGCTGATCCTCGCCGACTGGCATTGGGCGACGCCGTTGTGGGTGCTGCAACAGGTTGAGGGACGCAATCCGCAGGTCGAAGTGGCTTACGTTTATCCGGTCGCAGGACAGGCGTATGAGGACGTGTGGCGCACGCGGGCCGCAGCCGCCGGGGAGCGCCCGCTCTTCACCACCCACCATTATGCCTGGGACGGTTGGACGTCCACGCCGGTGGGCGGCGGGTTCCGCTTCTACCGGAGACCGCTCACCGCGCTGCCGGACGGCGCGAACTTCATCCCGCTGGATGCCGACCTGGGCGCAGTACAGGTGTTGGGCTATCGCCTCGTCGGAGAGGTCAAGCCGGGGCGCAATGTGGAATTGCACCTCGCCTGGCAGGCAGGTGAATCCCACGCCAACCCGCCGTCGTTCACCGCTCGCCTCTGGGACGCGAACGGCGCTTTGCTGGCGCAGAGCGACCAATTCTTGGGCAGCGACACCGCCGTGGGTGAAGTGCGCTTCACACAGCTCGTGCTGCACCTGCCCGTGGATCGCTGTACGGGCGTGGTCTATCCGACGCTCGGCGCGTATACGGTTGTGGATGGCGCATTTCAGGACTTAGGGAACGTCTCCTTGCCGGAATTGACGTCTGCTTGCGACTTCCCGACCCTGCCGGTAAGCCGCTTCTGGCCTGGCGTGATCGTGAACGGCGGGCCGTGGCTGCGCGGCGTTGATTACGATACAGACGCGACCGGCGCAACGGCCTATCTGCACTGGTGCGGACCGGGGCAGGCGCTGGTGGTCCAATCCGGCGACAATCGCGCCCTCGTGCATCCCCTCGGAGCGGGCGCGTGCCAGACGGTGCGGCTGCCTGTCCCGGCGGACACATCACCGCAACTGACCTTCACCCGCGCCGATGGCAGCCCGGCACGCTGGCTGGGTCTGGCGCTGCCGAAACCATCACCCGGCGAGCGCTACCTCCCCTTTGGCGACGAGATGGTGCTCACCAGCAGCGATGCGGTACAGCGCGGCGAGACGCTGGTGCTCGACCTGCGCTGGCGTGTAGCGCGGCCTATCGTCAACGATTACGCCGTCAGTGTGCGCCTGTTCGGTGTAGACGGTGACTGGCTAGGGATGCACGACATCCAGCCCGGCCTCGGCGCGCTGCCGACGCTCAAGTGGATCGTGCGTGACGGCACACTGCTCGATCCGCACCCCTACACCGTTGAAGAACGCCCGGCTAAAGTGACCGTCGCCGTCTACGAACGTTTCCGGCTTACGCCCCTGGGGCCCCCCGGCGGCAGCCTGGCAACTTTTGCGCTCCCGCCGTCCAACTAATACCGCAAGACGCAAGTTCCTTTCTGGATAAGGGATTCGTTGTCCCCAAACCGTAACATTCTTGCCAGCAAAAAGATAGTTGCAACTATCTTCCCCCATGCTACAATAGAGCTATCACGAGTGTACATGGGGCAACGGAGAGAATGATATGAGCATGCGCTCAACCGCGTCGGCGTCTATCATCGAGGTGCTGAAAGAGACCATCCGGCAAAGGTCACGCCTGTGGGGATATACACTGATCCCACTCCTGATCGTGGGCGTTTTCGTCGGCTTGTGGGCGCTCGCCCTGCTTTTTGGCGGCAGTCTCTCACCGGAGCAACCCCTTAGTCTCGTCGTCACTGCCATTTTGCTCAGCCTGATCATCCTGGCGGGAAGATGGGGCTACCGGTATCTCGAAACCCGGCGCATCGAAAAGCAGCCGCTGCTCCAAAAGGCTCCGCAAGCTCTGGAACACATCACGCGCGTTACCGTAAACAGCAATACCCGTCAGGAGATTACAGCAGCCCTGCGCGAGGAAATCGAGGCGCTTTTCCACCCCCAAACTATCGAGATTGCCCTGCTCCAACAGGCCCACCACTATCAAGTGCTGGGAACCGATCTCGCCTTTCGCACAGATGATCCGTTCATTCAATGGCTGACCACCGCGCAGTCGGTTGACACCCTCATTCCGCTCCCCGCGACACAGATACCGGACGCGGCATTACCCACGCAGGCACAAATGCTCGAACGCGGCATCGTGATGCTCATTCCGCTAGGCAGACAAGGGTGGATTGGTTTGGGCGCCCCCACCCACCCGGCCTCCCGCACCGGCACCGAGATGTACAACGGGGTGGAGCAAAGTTTGCTCCAACACCTCGCCCGACCGGCAGCGGCGGGGTTGGAACGCACGGCTGTGGCCGAAACCCAGCCCAAGCGCGCGGATGAATTGCGTTCCCTCTACTGGATCGCGCAGGCGCTCAACTTCACCACGGAACTCGATGACATCATGGAGTTGATCTACACCCAACTCAAGCGCGTCATCGCCATGCCCAACTTCTACATCGCGCTCAAGGACCCGGATGAAGATAAACTCGCCTTCACGTTCTATGTGGAAGAGGATGAACGCCTCTATCCCACGGATACGTGGACCACGCGCGAGAGCCTATCCGGTGCGGTCATGACCAGCGGCATGACCATCCGCACCACAGATTACACAACCGAATGTCAAAAGCGCGGGCTGACCCCCGGCGGCCCGCGACCTGGGCGCGCCTGGATGGGCGCGCCATTAACGGCAGGGGATAAAAGCCTGGGGGTCATGGTAGCATCGACGTTCGATCCGAACACCGTCTTCACCGAGGAGGACGAGAACTTCTTCGTCACCGTCGCCGCGTACACAGCAGCCATCATCGAGCGCCACTCCCTCTATGAACGGCTGGAAGCGCGTGCGCGTCAGCTCGCCACCCTGAACGAAATCGGCAACCTGCTGGCCTCCAGCCTCGACCTGGACGAAGTGCTCGACCTGGTCGTGCGCAACGCCGCCGACCTGTTGAATTCGGAGGCCGGATCGTTGCTCTTACTCGATGACGAGAGTGGCGATCTGATCTTCCGCATCTCCAGCGGGCCGGCCGGGGCCAAGCTGGTGGGGATGCGCGTCCCGGCAGGCAAGGGGATTGCCGGGGCTGCCTTCGCCGAGAACCGGCCCGTCATCACGCACGACACGCACAAAGACGGACGGTGGGACAGCAGCTTCGACCGGCGGGCCGAGTTCAGCACACAGTCAATCATCGCCGTGCCGCTCAATGCGCGCGGGCGCACCATCGGCGTGTTGGAAGTGATCAACCGCAAGGATTCGCGCCCGTTCAACCAGGAAGACACCGAACTGTTGCTGGCCTTCGGTGCGCAGGCCGCCATCGCCATCGAGAATGCGCAGTTGTTCACCATGACAGACCAGGCGTTGCAAGCGCGCGTGGAGGAACTGACGACACTCCAACAAATCGATCGCCAGCTCAACGCGACGCTGGATTACAGCGCCGTCATGGGGCAGACGCTCGAATGGGCCATCCGCACGACCGGCGCAACCATCGGTTTGATCGCGGCCTTGCAAGAAACCGAGGATGGCACGCCAGGCTTGCGCTTCCTGGCGCATCGCGGCTACCCGGAGGACATCTTCGCGCGCTACGAAAAAGACACACTCTGGCCGCTGGAGGATGGGTTGATCGGGCAAACGGTGCGCAGTGGGGAAACCACATTGACCACAGACCTGGCGCACAATCCCCACTACCGCGTCTTGACGCCGGGGATGCGCACCCAGCTCACCGTCCCCATCAAACGTGAGGAACGCGACCGGGGCGGTCCAGGCGTGATCGGCGTCATCGCCCTGGAATCCGACCAGGACGACACGTTCAGCGAAAGCAGCGTGGCCTTCATCGGACGTCTGGCGGACCATGCTGCCATCGCCATCGAAAACGCGCGCCTGTTCCAGAAGGTCCAGCAAGCCAACGATGCGAAAACCGACTTTATTTCCTTCGTCTCCCACGAACTCAAGCAGCCGATGACGTCGATGAAGGGTTACATCGATCTGTTGATGCAAGGCATCGGCGGCTCACTCAACGAACAACAGCAACAGTTCCTGCACATCATCCGCAACAATGTAGGCCGGATGGATCGGCTGGTCCAGGACTTACTGGACGTGTCGCGCATCGAATCGGGGCGGTTACGGCTGGATATGGGCCATGTTCTACCGGAAGAAATCGTCAGCGAAGCGGTGCAGGCTTTCGAGCAGGAAATCGCCGCCAAGTGCCAGACATTGCAGGTCGCCCTGCAGCCCAACCTGCCCGCCGTCCTCGGCGACCGTGGGCGCCTGATTCAAGTGCTCACCAATCTGGTCAGCAATGCGAACAAATACACGCCGGAACGCGGGCTTATCACCATCAGTGCCGACCTGTGGAGCGACAAAGGCCAGGATTATGTGCGGTGGAGTGTGCAAGACACCGGCATCGGGATGAAGCCGGACGAATTGAGCCGGCTGTTCACCAAATATTTCCGCGCCAGCAGCGCCGCCGTGCGCAGTGTCCAGGGTACCGGCTTGGGGCTGGTGATCACGCGCAGCATTGTGGAGATGCATGGCGGGCAGGTGATGGTTGAGAGTGAATATCAGAAAGGCAGCACGTTCAGTTTTACAATCCCCATCGCTAAGTAAGGAGGGTACGGCCGATGCCTAAAACTCGTATTCTGGTCATAGAAGATGATGACGACGCGCGCCTGATGTATTCGATCATGCTGCGCAGTTGGGACTATGATATCATTGAAGCCCCCACCGGAGCAGATGGCATTCGCGTGGCACGGCAACAAAAACCCGATCTGATCTTGCTCGACATTATGATGCCGGATGTGGATGGCTATGAGGTATGCAAGCAACTGCGCTCGGACCCCCACTTCCGCACCGTGCCCATCCTCTTTCTCAGTGCATTGGATGCGCCAGATGACCGGATCAAAGGCTATACGATCGGCGGTGACGACTTCATCAACAAGGGGGAAGTCGAATATCAGGAATTGGGAGCGCGCATCAAGGCGGCCCTGGATCGTATCGAACGGCTGAAGTTGGAAATGCGCCGCCGGCAACCCGGCACTTCGATAGGGTTGTTCTCTCTGCGCGGCGGTGTCGGCGTGAGCACTCTGGCGCTCAACCTGGCGCGCCGCGCTGCTGCCGGGCTCAATACGCCGACGATTCTACTTGACATGGCTTTCCCCGTCGGCAGCATTGGCCTCTGGAGCGGGTTTGAAGGAGCGCGCCATATCGCGGAGTTGCTATCCCGTAATGCGGCGGACATCAATTTGTTGTTGATCCAGAGTTTCAGCCTGCAAAGCGCTCATGGCTTCTGGTTTATCCCTGGGCCGGCCAGTATTACGGACCTGAGTGGTATCCGTATGGAGGCCGTGGAACGGCTCCTCCGCATCTTGAACGAGGAAGGCTATCTCGTCATTATGGATTTAGGGCGGGGCACGTTGCCGCTATCGTGGCAGATCCAATCCCATTGCGATTGGGTCGGCGTGGTGACCTCGGCAGAGAATACCTCGCGCACCCTCGCCAATGTGGCGTTGAATGCTTTAGCCAAAGACGAGGAAACGCGCCGGGCATCGCTGCTCATTTTCAATGACGTTACCAATGCCAGACCTGTAGACTCAAGCTTTGGTCTGCTGCGGCGGCCAGATGTCTTTGTTCCCTACACCTCCGATTTCCAGGCTTTACCCGAACCCTCTCCCCTGGCACAGTTATTAGCGATTGTGGCACACCAGGAAGAGGCAAAATAAGAACCGGCTAATCACTCAGCCATCTTGCAAAGGTCCGAATGTGACGCTGCGACACAATAATCGCGCTATCCATCATTGCTCTTCACATCGAAATCGGGTAAAATCTTTGCCAGGATGCATTATCATCATTACAAAGAAATGGAGGCTACAATTATGAAGCTTGACACAGACGTTCGTTTTCTGGAAACCCACGAATGGGCACGCAAAGAGGGCGACGAGATCATAGTCGGCATCACAGATTACGCGCAGAGTACACTCTCGGATATTGTCTACGTGGAATTGCCGGAGGTTGGCGACACGCTGAGTAAAGGCGACCAATTCGGCGTCGTTGAATCCGTCAAAGCTGCTGCCGATGTCTATCTCCCCATGAGCGGCAAAGTCGTGGCAGTCAACACAGCCCTGGAGGAGACACCAGAACTGAT
The DNA here is from genome assembly GCA_019873725.1 of Chloroflexota bacterium. Classification (GTDB taxonomy): domain Bacteria; phylum Chloroflexota; class Anaerolineae; order B4-G1; family SLSP01; genus DSWT01. Next base: position 18,211 of record JAIOAS010000050.1, read on the forward strand.
CAACCAGGATGCCTTCGGCGAGGGATGGATGCTCCGTATCACCCCCACCAATCCAGGAGAATGGAACGAGCTGCTCGATGCCGACGCTTACCAGAAAGTCATCGAAGAGGAAGAAGCTGCCTAGCAGGAGAACCGCTTAACCCAGCCAGGCCGCCCATAAACCGGCCCACCCCTCTCTCAACGGATTGACCGGAGTTGAACGGCATGCCTGTCCGTTTCATCCGTAAAATCCGTTGAGCCGTTATTTAAGGAGTTTTACCTATGGTCTATATACCGCATACCGATGCAGAACGACGCGCGATGTTGGCAACGATTGGCGTCGCAGACATCGCTGCGCTCTTTGCGGACATCCCGGAGAAGTTTCGCTATCCGCAGTTGGACCTGCCAGAACCCCTCTCGGAGATGGAAACACTGCAAGAGCTGCAATTTCTGGCCGGGCTGAACCTGAACGCCAACACCACGCCGACCTTCCTGGGGGCCGGCGCGTATCGCCATTGGGTGCCCAGCGTCGTCGATTACGTCATCAGCCGGGGCGAATTCTACACCGCCTACACGCCCTACCAGGCCGAAGTGAGCCAGGGCACGCTGCAAGCCATCTTCGAATACGAGAGCATGATCTGCGATCTCACCGGCATGGACATCGCTAATGCCAGCCACTACGACGGCGCGACGGCAGCCGCCGAGGCCGTCATCCAGGCGTACAACGTCTTCCGCAAGAAACGCAATAAAATCGTGCTCGCTCCCACCGTCCACCCGCAATACCGCCAGGTCATCCACACCTACACGCAAGGCATGGGGTTGGAGATCGTGGGGGGCGATGATCCCACCACCGAAATCGCACATCTGGTCGAACTGGTCGATGAACAAACGGCCTGCCTGATTCTGCAAACGCCCGACTTCCTGGGGCAATTGCACGACCTCTCTGGCCTTGCCGACGCCATCCACGCGCGCGGCAAAGACGCGCAGTTCGTCGTCATCACCAACCCCATCAGCCTGGGGCTGCTCAAACCACCAGGCGATTACGGCGCGGACATCGTCGTGGGTGAGGGCCAACCGCTGGGGCTGGGACTGAACTTCGGCGGGCCGTACCTGGGCTTCTACGCCACCCGCGCGCAGTTCGCGCGCCAGATGGCCGGGCGATTGGTCGGCAAGACGGTGGACATCGAAGGCAAGGACGGTTACGTGATGACACTCACCACCCGCGAGCAACACATCCGCCGCGACAAAGCCACTTCAAACATTTGCAGCAACCAGGGCTTGATGGCCCTGGCGGCTACCGTCTATATGGCGGCGCTGGGCAAGCACGGGCTGCGCAAAGTCGCCGAACTGAACTACCATAAAGCGCACTATGCTGCCGATGCCATCGACGCCGTGGAAGGCTTCGCCGTTGTCCGGCGCAAACCCTTCTTCAATGAGTTCGTCGTCCACTGCCCCGCGCCGGTTGAGGAGATCAACCGTTTCCTCCTCGAGGAGATTGAAGCGGTCGAAATCATCGGCGGCTACGACCTGGCGCAGGACTACCCGGCAATGGCGAATCACATGCTGGTCGCGGTGACCGAGATGAACTCACGCCACGAGATCGACCTGCTCGCGGAGGCGCTGAGCGCCTTCGGCGACTGAGCAGGAGAGAGGAGCGAACAATGACCGAACCCTTGATTTACGAACTTTCATCCCCTGGCCGGGAAGGCGTCAAGCCCCCGCAGTTGGATGTACCGGAGAGCGCGCTCCCGCAGGGCTGGTTGCGTGAAGACCTGCCGCTCCCCGAAGTCAGCGAGATCGACGTGGTGCGCCACTATCTGCGCCTCTCGCAGTTAAACTACGCCATCGACAAGGGCATGTACCCGCTCGGTTCTTGCACCATGAAGTTCAACCCCAAGATCAACGAAGTGACCGCGCGGCTGCCCGGCTTTACCGGCATTCACCCGCTGCAACACCCGGACGACGTCCAGGGTGCGCTGTACGTGATCTACACGCTGCAGGAATACATCAAGGCCATCGGTGGCTTTGCCGGGGTGACGCTGCAACCTGCCGCGGGCGCGCACGGCGAATTGACGGGCGTGCTCATCATGCGCAAGTATCACCTGGAACGCGGCGAGACCCAGCGCGACACCATCCTCGTGCCCGACTCGGCTCACGGGACCAACCCCGCCTCGACAAGTATGAGCGGCCTGCGCGTGGTGGAAATCCCCTCCGATGCGCGCGGCAACGTCGATCTGGATGCCCTGCGCTCGCAAGTCTGTGAGCGGGTGGCCGGGCTGATGTTCACCAATCCCAACACGCTTGGCCTGTTTGAAGAGCACATGGAAGACGTGATCGATATCGTCCATGGGTGCGGGGGACTGGTGTACGGTGACGGCGCGAACATGAACGCCCTCACCGGCATCATGCGGCCCGGCGACGCCGGCATCGACGTGATGCACTTCAACTTGCACAAGACCTTCAGCACGCCGCACGGCGGTGGCGGACCGGGGTGTGGCGCGGTTGGCGTGGCTGCCCATCTAGTTGATTATCTACCCGGACCGATTGTGGTGCTCGATCCCAACCTTGAGGAGGAAGATGACCCATATTTCATCTTCCACGAGCCGCCTAAATCCATCGGACGTGTCAAGGCGTTCTGGGGGCATTTCGGGATCATGGTGCGCGCTTACACCTACATCCGCATGCTAGGCAGTGAGGGCCTGCGTCGCTCCGCGGAACACGCGGTCCTCAACGCTAACTACCTGCTCAGCCGGATCAAGGGCGTCTACCCCCTGCCCTACGACCGCATCTGCAAGCACGAATTCGTCGTCGAAGGCCGCTTCAAGGACGCGCCCGGCGTGCACGCGCTCGACATCGCCAAGCGCCTCATCGATTACGGCGTGCATCCGCCCACCAACTACTTCCCCCTCATCGTGCCGGAGGCGCTGATGATCGAGCCGACGGAGACGGAGAGCCGGCAATCGCTCGACAACTACGCCGACATCCTGCTCAAAATCGCACAAGAGGCGCACGAAACGCCGGACCTGCTCCACGCTGCGCCCCAGAATGCCCCCGTCCGCCGGCTGGACGAAGTCCGCGCGGCGCGCAATCCCGTGCTGCGCTACGAGCACTAGCGCGTATAGCACACGAGTGCAAAGTCGGGTCAGCAGATTGAGCAGATTCATTAGATCCAATTTTGCTTGGTCTGGATCGCCAGAGCCAGGCCAGAACGGCGATCTGACGATCCCCTTTGAGCATTTTTGGATCTACCGAGATTGAGCTTTTGCTAAGCTCCACAGAGGGATTTTGGGGACGCACCGTCCGCTAAAATCCCTCATTTCGTATGAATGACAGTCAACGTTGAAGGCTACCAGTTAACCGCTGCGTGCTTCCTCGTTTGTTCTCTCGGTAGGGTAGTGGTATAATGGCGCAAATTGCCTGAGAGGGGAGAGTGTGAACGTCAGTATCGGCGTAGCCTTCATTGCGGGATTGGCATCATTCCTGGCCCCTTGCGTGCTGCCCCTGGTGCCCGCTTATCTTGGGTATCTCAGTGGATACGCAGTCACCAAGGCTGACGCCCCCACGCTGAGTGAGCGCTTCTTCGTCGCCGCGCACGCCGTGGCCTTCGTCGGCGGCTTCAGCCTCGTCTTCATCGTGCTAGGGACGGCGGCCGGATCGCTCGGTATGGTGCTACGCGGCGATTGGTTCCGCTACCTGGGCGGGTTGCTCATTATCTTCTTCGGACTGGCGTTAATGGAACTGCTGCACGTGCCCTTTCTGCAAAACGAAGCCCGCCTCCAATGGCGCGGCAAACGCGAATGGGGCTTTCTCTCATCGGCGTTGGTCGGCATGGTGTTCGCTGCCGGATGGACACCCTGCGTTGGGCCGGCGCTCTCGGCCATCCTCATCCTCAGCGCCGACCAGGCCACCGTGGGACGGGGCGTGGTGCTACTGGTAGCCTATTCTGCCGGCATTGGATTGCCCTTCATCCTGGCCGGCTTCCTGATTGACCGGCTCGGTGAACTTCTGCAACGGGTGGCGCATTATCTGCCCACCATTCAAAAGATCGCCGGCGCTATCCTGGTACTGGTGGGCATCGTGTTGATCGCGGATGGCTTCAGCGCCATCGGCGTCTGGCTTGAATTGAGAGGCATCGGATGGAATTCGGGGATATGAACGACTACGCGCCCAATGCAGAGGCCATCCTGAACGAGGCGCAGCGCCGTCTCCAGGAACGAGGTGCGCAAAACACTCCCGCGCGGCAAAAGTGGGCCACCAGGTTAAACCGGGGCGTCTTCTGGCTGGCGCGTCACTGGCTGGCGGTGTTTAACGGGCTGGTAGGTCTCTTCCTCGGTGGGGCGCTGTTGCCGCCGGTGTTGCTCAAATTCGGGTTGACTGAGGCAGCGGATGTACTCTATGCAATCTACCGGCCCCTGTGCCACCAATATCCTTTCCGGTCGTGGTTTCTCTTCGGCCCACGACTTGCTTATCCCCTCACCGCGCCGTTACACGTCGCCGAAATGAACACCCTGCGCAGTTTCGTTGGCGATGCGCATACCGGCTACAAGGTCGCCATCTGCCAACGGGATGTCGCTATCTACGGGTTTATGCTCCTGGCCGGACTGGGCTATGGTGTGCTGCGGCGCCGCAAGACGATCCAACCCTGGCCGATGTGGGGCTACTTCGCCTTTGGCATCTTGCCGATGATGCTCGACGGCGGCATCCAATGGATTTCATACGCGGCCTGGCTCTTCTTCCCTGGCCTGATCAACATCCCCTTTGAAACCACGCCGCTGATGCGCACGCTCACCGGTGCGCTATTCGGATTTGGCATCGTCGCAGCCGCGTATCCCTACCTGAACGAGTATTTCGAGGACGTGCGTCGCGTCCTCCACCGAAAATACAACACAACTATTCCATCACTGGAGGTCATACTATGACACCACCCTTTGGTCCGACCCTGTTCAAAATTGGCGATGTACTCTCCGTCCACTGGTACGGTGTACTGATCGTCACCGGCATCATCCTGGGGGCCAACGTTGCCGCCTACCTGGCCAAAAAAGCCGGCAAAGACCCGGAAATGGTCTGGGATATGCTAATCCTGGTCGTCGTCCTGGCGATCATCGGCGCGCGTCTCTACCACGTCTTCTCACGCCCCAGCGGCGGATTGCTCGGTTGGGATTACTACAAGCAGAACCCGCTGGAGGCGCTCTACATCTGGAACGGCGGCCTGGGCATCTATGGCGCAATTATCGGCGGGGCACTCGGTGTGCTCATCTTTTCCTGGCGAAAGAAATTGCGCCCGCTCCAATGGCTCGACTTCGCTGCGCCGGGTATGGCCATCGGGCAATCCATCGGACGGTGGGGCAATTTCGTCAACATCGAATTGTACGGCCCGCCTACCACCCTGCCATGGGGATTGCGCGTGCCGCTGATGTACCGCATCCCGCCCTACAACGATCTGTCCACCTACCCGGAGACTACCCTTTTCCACCCCACCTTCCTCTACGAATCGCTGTTGGCGTTGGCGCTGTGCCTGCTGCTTCTGTGGATTGCAGTGCGCTTCAGTCACAAATTGCAGGAAGGCGATCTGTTGGTCATCTATCTGATGGGCTATGCCGTCATCCGCTTCTTCACCGAGATGCTGCGTCCCGACGCCTGGATGGTCGGCAAAATCGCCGCCGCGCAGTTGTTCGCCCTCATCTTCTTGATC
>JAIOAS010000051.1:0-19783 GCA_019873725.1 Chloroflexota bacterium
ATGCCACAAAACGATATTCCACGAGTCGGGATGTATTTGCAGGATGCGCACCCCATCCGCGATGGGATGGCTTACGCGCAGTACGCCGAGGAGCGCGGCTTCGAGGCGGTCTGGCAGGCGGAGAGCCGTCTCGTCCGCGACGCGATCGTGCCGATGGCGGCTTTCGCTGCCGTGACGAACACCATCAAGATCGGCTCCGGCGTCATCAACAACTGGACGCGCAACATCGGCCTGCTGGCAGCGACGTTCCTCACACTGGATGACCTCGCGCCCAATCGCATCATCTGCGGCATCGGCGCGTGGTGGGATCCGCTGGCGAAGAACGTCGGCATTGACCGCCGCAAGCCGCTCCTGGCGATGCGCGAGACCGTGGAGGTGATGCGCAAGCTACTGGCGCTGGAACGGGTGACGTACCACGGTGAATTCCACTACGTGAACAACATCGAACTGGATGTCGTGCACGGTCGGCGCGAGCCGCGCCATGTGCCGATCATGATCGGCGCGACCGGCCCGCAGATGATGGAACTGACGGGGGAAATCGCCGACGGCGCGGTGCTCAACTACTGCGTGCCGCCGGAATACAACGACGAGGCGATGGAACTGCTCGACAAGGGCGCGCGCAAGGTCGGGCGCACCGTCTACGACCTCGACCGACCGCAACTCGTCGTCTGTTCCGTTCACGAGGATCAAGCGGAAGCCATCCGCGGCGCCAAGATGCTGCTGACGCAGTACCTCGCGCAGCAGCCACACATCGCCAAGGCCAGCGGTGTGACGAAGGATGTGGTGGAGAAAATCCAGGCTATCTTGGGTTGGCCCGCCACTAAAGAGCAGATCGAGAAAGCGATGGTCTACGTCCCCGACGAGTTGGTGCTGAAGATCACCGCCACCGGCACGCCAGAAGAGGCCCGGACCAAGGTGAAGGAATACATCAAACGCGGCGCAACATGCCCAATTCTGTATCCGCTGGGCGACGTGCGGTTAATGATCGATACGTTTGCGACGAAGTAGAACCTCCAAACCTGACAGGTTTCAGAAAACCTGTCAGGTTTTTTTGCCTTCTCTTAACACGTCCACCGTCACTGCCACGATCCGTATGTTCCTATGCTTGGAAAACAGCGCGATTGTGGTATCATTCTCTAACTTTCAGACAATGCACTACATCATACCGCAAGGAGACTAACCAAATGAAGAATATCGCCGTGATCGGAGTGGGCTACGTCGGGTTGGTGAGCGGAGCCAGTTTTGCCGACCTGGGCAACCGGGTCGTCTGTCTGGACATCAACGAGGCGCGCATCGAAAACCTCAACAAAGGCATTATGCCCATCTACGAACCTGGATTGGAGGAAGTCGTCGAGCGCAACGTGAAGGCCGGGCGGCTGTTCTTCACCACATCCTACGCTGTGGCCCTCAAAGATGCTGAATACGCTTTCATCGCCGTGGGCACGCCGTCCGATGTGGATGGGCAGGCCGACCTGCGCTATGTGCGCATGGCAGCGGAATCCATCGCCGATGCAATGGACCATCCCATCATCATCATCAACAAGTCCACTGTCCCCGTGGGCACCGGCGACTGGGTAGCCGATATTGTCCGCAACCGGCGGCCCGACGCGCCGGAATTCGCCGTCGTCTCCTGCCCGGAGTTCCTGCGCGAAGGGTCGGCCATCACCGACTTTATGAACCCTGACCGCGTCATCCTCGGCTCGACCAACCGCGAAGCTGCCGAAAAGGTCGCACAACTGCACCTGCCACTGCGCACCACGATTATGATTACCGATTTGCGCACGGCGGAGATGATTAAGTACGCCTCCAACGCCTTCCTGGCGGCGAAAATTTCCTTCATCAACGAGATCGCCAACATCTGCGAGGCGCTTGGCGCGGATGTGAAGGAAGTCGCTTACGGCATGGGCCTGGACAAGCGTATCGGTCCGGCTTTCCTGGATGCCGGAATCGGCTGGGGCGGCTCGTGTTTCCCCAAGGACGTCAAGGCGCTGGCGTACATGGCCGAACTCGCCGGGCGGCATCCGCAACTGATCCACGCCGTGATGGACATCAACACCGATCAACGCAAAGCGCCCATCCGCAAGGTAAAGAAATTGCTCGGCGGTAGTCTGGAAGGCAAAATCATCGGCCTGCTCGGGTTGGCCTTCAAGCCCAACACCGATGATATGCGTGAAGCGCCTTCTGTGGATATCGCCTGGGACTTGCTGCGCGAGCGCGCCAAAGTCCGCGCCTACGACCCCGTGGCAATGGACAACGCACGGAGACTGTTGCCCGAAGTCGAGATGGCGGACAATCCCTACGCCCTGGCAGAAGGTGCCGACGCGCTCATTCTGGTGACAGAATGGAATGAGTTCAAAAACCTGGACCTGGCGCGCATCCGGGATACAATGAAGCAACCGATCCTGATCGATGGGCGCAACATCTATGACCCCCACCTGGTGCGTGAGATGGGATTCCTGTATATGGCTATCGGACGCGGCTATAACGGTGTGGGTATCGAAGAAATTATTGAGTAGTCAGGTAGTTCATAGTCAGGTAGTCAAGTGGTCTGAAACGGTCAGCATCCGTTCTGACTAACGACTATCCTGAAAGGAGATTGCTGAATGACGTTATTGCGCACGAAACTCGATAATGGCTTGCAAGTGCTCATCCGCGAAAGTCATGCGGCACCGGTAGTCAGCGTGTGGGTCTGGTACCGGGCCGGTGTGCGCAATGAACGCCAGGGCATGACAGGCATCTCGCACTGGGTCGAACATATGCTGTTCAAAGGCTCGGAGCGGTGGCCGGAAGGCGCCGCCGATCAGGCCGTGGCCCGCGAGGGCGGCGTGTTCAACGGGATGACGTGGTACGACTTCACCACGTACTACGAAACCCTCCCCGCTCACAAGATTTCCGTGGCGCTCGACATCGAATCCGACCGCATGCGCAATGCCACCTTCGACGCGGACGAAGTCGAATCTGAACGCACCGTCATCATCAGCGAACGGCAGGGCAACGAGAACTCGCCACTCTTCCTGCTCAACGAGGAGGTCGCGGCTGCGGCATATCGCGTCCATCCGTATGGACACGAAACACTCGGCCACCTCTGCGACCTGCAAACCATGACGCGCGACATGCTGTACGACTACTACCGCACGTACTACGCGCCCAACAACGCCATCCTCGCCATTGCCGGCGATTTCAACGCCGGAGAAATCGAGCGTATCACCGAACGCTATTTCGGCGGGATCGAAGCCGGCCCGCAGATTCCAGCGGTCACCGCCGTCGAGCCGCCCCAGCGTGGCGAACGGCGCGTGGTCGTTGAAGGCGCGGGACAGACCGACTACCTCAACGTGGCGTTTCATATCCCCGCAGCCCGCCATCAAGACTTCTTCGCGCTCACCGTGCTCAACGCCGTGCTTGCCGGCGCATCGGGCTTCCTGGTCGGTGGCGGCGTCACCAACCACACCAGCCGTCTTTACCAGGCGCTCGTAGACAAGGAATTCGCCATCGACATCAACGGCGGTTTGATGACCACCGTCGATCCCGGCCTCTACCAACTGACGGCCACCGTCTGGCCGGGGCGCACCCTCGCAGAGGTCGAAGGAACCCTATGGGCTGAAATCGAACGGCTGCAAGAATCGCCCGTCACCCAGGCAGAACTGGAAAAGGCGCAACAACAGGCGCGCGCCCTCTTCGCTTACGCCAGCGAGAGCACCACCCACCAGGCATTCTGGCTGGGCTACAGCGAGATTTTCGCCGATTACGAATGGTTTGCGCACTATCTGGACAACCTTGCCGCCGTCACCACGGACGACGTACAGCGCGTCGCGCAAACTTACCTGCGCACCCAAAATCGCACCACCGGCTGGTATCTGGCAAGAAAATGAATCTTTACCACGAATCTTCACGAATCCTCACTAATTTTGGTTTATATGCGTGAAAATTCGTGTAGATTCGTGGTTTGTTCTCTTTCGTATCAAGAGTTCATCTCGGAGAGATAATGTATAAACGCAAACTCGCCCTTTCTTTACCCGGCCCCAACGACATCGTGCGCCAGGTCTTACCCAACGGCATCACCGTGCTGGCCCGTGAAAACTTCAGCAGCCCCACCGTTGTCGTGAGCGGCTATCTATTCGCCGGCGCTATAGACGTTCCCAGGGAGAAGATCGGACTGGCCGGCTTCACCGCAGACGTGCTAGAGCGCGGCACACGCACGCGCAGTTTCACGCAGCTCTACGAGGAAATCGAATCTATAGCCGCCAGCTTCAACATCAATGCCGGCGTCCGCACCACCGGTTTCGGCGCACGAGGACTGGTTGAACATCTGCCACTGCTGTTGGACATCCTCGGCGACGTGTTGCGCAACCCTGCCTTCGAGAAGGATCAGGTAGAGAAAGCCCGCGCCGAAATCCTCACCGATATCCAGGAGCGCGAGACCGATCCACAACGTATGGCAGCGTTGACTTTCCGCGGGCTGGCCTACCCGGAAAATCATCCCTATCATTGGAGTCAGACCGGCTACCGCGAGACCATCGAATGTATCACCCGCGATGATCTGGCACAATTCCACGCCACCCTCTTTGCCCCCCAAGATGCCGTCATCGCCGTAGTTGGCGCGATCAAGGCGAAAGATGCCGTCAACGCCGTTGCCGCCGCGTTCGGCGATTGGCAGGGTAGCCGTCCAGCACAAGCCGATATGCCGCCCGCACCCAGGTTGACCGATCGGCGCGAACAACGGCTGACCATCGAGGACAAAGCGCAAAGCGACCTCGTCCTCGGCTGGCCCGGCCCGGCGCGCGCGGACCCCGATTTTGTCCCGTGCTTCGTCGCCAACACCCTGTTCGGCGTCTTCGGCATGTACGGGCGGCTGGGGAAGATCATCCGCGAGACCAACGGCCTGGCTTATTACGTCTACAGCAACATCGAAGGCGGGAAAGGCCCCGGCCCCTGGCGCATCATCGCGGGGGTCAATCCGGCGAACGTCGACAAGACGGTCGCGTTGATCCTGCAAGAACTGCACCGCCTCCGCGATACGCGCGTCACCAAAGAGGAACTCCTGGATACACAATCCTACCTCACCGGCAGTCTGCCGCTGCAACTGGAAACCAATGCGGGCGTCGCCCATGCGCTGCTCAACATCGAGCGCCATAATCTGGGATTGGACTACCTTCAGCGGTACTCCGATATGATTATGGCCGTCACCGCAGCGCAGGTACAGGATGTCGCGCAACGCTGGCTCGATCCAGAGCACTACGCCCTCGCCATCGTCGATCCTTCGGTGTAGTATGCTCACCACCGGCGTCGATCTTGTTGACATCCCGCGCATTGAGCGCGCGCTGCACCGCTTCGGCGACAGGTTTCTCGCGCGCGTCTACACGCCGGACGAGGTCCGCTACAGCCGCGGGCGTCCGGCAGAACTGGCAGTACGCTTTGCTGCCAAAGAAGCCGTCGCTAAAGCCCTGGGCGTGGGAATGCGTGTCCTTTCTCCGGCAGGCATCGGCTGGCTTGAGGTGGAAACGCTAAACGAGACGAGCGGCAAGCCCTACCTCATCCTCCACGGACGCGCCCGCACACTTGCCGAGGCGCAAGGACTGCACGAATGGTCACTCAGCCTCAGTCACGACAAAGGGATCGCCATTGCTTTTGTGGTGGCGATGGCGTAGCCGCAGGACTGCCGTAGGCCAGAACGTTGACTAACGTATAGAGAAGGGGTATAATTTTAATACAACGGCATCATTGAAGGACAAATTCCGCACAGAATAAGCAAACAACCTCGGTTTCCAGGAAGCAAGAAGCACTTCCACAGGAGGTAAAGATGGCAGTCCAGACGCACAATCACCGTGAACATGTGAACACGCGACCGGCGCGGGGGCGCAGCGGCAAACCGGTATTGAGCATCACGCCGGTGACAGTAGCGCAAGTCACACAATCAGCGCGCGCGTTAGCCGATCCCACGCTGATGCAAGCGGAAGACGCCATCGCCCTCCAGCGCACGGCCGGCAATCGCGCCGTGACGGGGTTGATTCAGACCAAGCTCACAGTCGGCGCCGCGCACGACCGCTACGAGCAGGAAGCAGACCGCGTCGCCGCGCAGGTAACGGCGCTGCCGGGAAGTCAAAACCACAACGTCCAACGCGCAGAGGATGAAGAACTCCAGGCCAAACCGTTGGCGGCGACGATCACCCCCCTGGTGCAGCGTCAACCGGAAGAAGAGGAAATCCAAACCAAAGCGCTCCAACGCCAACCTGAAGAGGAAGAAATCCAAACTAAGGCGATTCAACGTCAGTCCGAAGAAGAAGAAATCCAAACTAAACCGCTTCAGCGCCAGCCGGAAGAGGAAGAGATTCAGACTCAACGATCCCAGGCCGGTAGCGGCTTCGCCGTTGACACAGCCACCGAGCGGCGACTGGCCACCGGCAAAGGGAAGGGCAGCCCGCTCCCCGGCGACGTGCGCGCCTTTATGGAGGCCCGCTTCGGCGCCGACCTCAGTGGCGTGCGCCTCCACACCGACAGCGAAGCCGCCCACTTGAGTCGCGCCTTGAGCGCGCAGGCGTTTACCCACGGCCAGGATATTTACCTCGGCGCCGGAAAGTACGACCCGGCTTCTACCGAAGGACAACGGTTGTTGGCCCACGAGTTAACCCACGTCATCCAACAAGGCGCAGCCAAACCGGTCAAGACACCGCGAGGAAAATCGGTATATGCGGCAAGCGCGCCACCGAACACGCAATCCCCCACCCACGTCCAGCGCGTCCTGAATCCGCTCGAATGGTGGCAGCAGGGCAAAGAGGCCAAAAAGGGTGTCAAAGAAGCCGAGACAAAAAAAGGGAAAGCCGCTGCCGTCTTGGACGCGCTCGCCGGCGGGCTGCAAGGCGATCAACGCGAGGAAGTGATGATGGCCGGGTTATACGGCGCAACAATGAGCGGCCCAGAAGGAATGGAGTTTAAGCCGGCGGGGAAGTTCAGCGAGTTCCTGGACCAGGATGCCCCTGCCGGCATCATGAATACAACTTATGTTGCGCAGGGCGCTGGCCAGACCCTGGCAGGTGTCATGGGCCTGGGGAGGGGGATCGGGCAGCAATTCAGCAAGAGCAGATTCCAGCAACACAGCGGCGCAAAGACGATCGAAAAAGGTGTATCGGACATTCTCGGCGGTATCACCAGCGCCGGCAGTGGCGTCGAGGGGTTGGTGGGTGACTCGGCAAAAACACTCATCGGGAACGTTCCCGTCCTCGATGTGGTTTACAATTACACGCTCGCCGGGCTGAAAGGCAAAGAGGCCATCGAAGATACCGCGACGGCAACCGCAATGGGCATCCATTCCCGCCAATTGAAGAAGAAAAAACGGGGCGCGCTACACAACCTGCCAGAATTCAATCGGCTTCGTTTTATGGAGGAATGGAACGCCAAACAAGCCTATCGCCGCATCCAGCAAAGCGGTTCGCGGATGCAGAAGTTGAAATATGCGCTCTCCCATCCTGGGTTACTAACCTCAAAATCATCTCAATACTTCAGAAAGAAAGCAGAGGGAAAAGCGCGCGAGCAGCTCAAACAAAACTACAAGCAAGCTCGACAAGACGTAGCAGTCCTTGAACAAAAGGCTAAGATGGGGCAACCCCTCAGCCGGACGGAACAAGCGAAGGTCCGTGCGTTCAAAGACAAATACAGGAGCTACGAAGGATACCGCGAAGCCCAGAAGACGACCAGATTCATCGGCAGGCGCAAAGCGGAAAGCGCCGCCGTGAAAGGCGTTGAAGCGGCCGGCTACGCCCTCGACGCCACCGGCACGTTCACCGCGGCCGGGGATCTCGGCGCTACCAAAGCTACCGGCAAACTGCTAAAATTTGGCGCGAGCGCCTACAAAGGTCTACGAACGCTAGGCGCACGTGCCAAGAAAGTACATAGATTACGCAAGGCCAAGAACTTGCTCGCTTATGGCAGCAAGACCAACCGTGGCATCGGCTGGGGTATGAAGCAGTTCTTCTTCGGCAACGTGGACAAACAACGTGAGAAACTGCAATCAGGCATAGACAAGCCGAACAAAATCGGCCATCGGTTCTACGCGCCGGGCAAGAAAATCAACGAAGAGTATGGCGGCCGCGGATGGGACCGCGACTACAACCGGTGGGTTGCCAAACGGAAAATGCTCGGCTCGCCGCTCGCACTCGATGGGCAAACCAGCCGCTGGGCGCGCATCGGCGCATTGGCCGAAGAGAAAAACAAGGCCGAATACGGCGGCAAAAAAGATCGCGGGCTAGGCTGGAAGATACGGCAGTACCTCCGACCGGGTTCTGTGACGGCCAAATCGGCCGGATTCCGCCGGGCGTTGGAGCACGGAACTACGGGAAAGGCAATAGACATGACGCCGGAGAAAGCCGTCGCCGCCCGACGGTTGGTGATGACCAGCGGCGAGCGGCGCCAGGAACAATTCCTCAGAGGCTTACAAAGCAGCGACCCTGAAGTCCAGAAAGAGCACCTGCGCATCTACAACAGATTGGCGGGTGGTAGCCTGGGCGGGGCGTTGAGCCTGGCGCATCGCGGACTTGCCAAACCCGAAGACATCGCTCAATGGCAAAACGACGAGAAACTCGCCCAAGAAGACCAGGAGGCGATCAAGAAGCTCTTCGAGAAGGAGACCTCGCTATAGCGAGAGCGTATGCGCGCAGTTGTGCAACGGGTATCCTCCGCTTCTGTCACCGTGGACGGCGCTATCGTCGGTGAAATCGGACCGGGATTACTGGTGCTGCTGGCAGCCGGCGAAGGTGATACCGAGGCCGAGGCTCGTTGGTTAGCCCACAAAATCGCCAATCTGCGCATTTTCAGCGACGCCGAGGGCAAGATGAACCTCTCCGTGCAGGCCATTGGCGGCAGCGCGCTCGTCGTCTCGCAGTTCACGCTCTATGGCGACATCCGCCGCGGTTTCCGACCTTCGTTCGGCAAAGCCGCGCCGCCCGATGTCGCCGAAAGGCTCGTTAACGTTTTTGTGGAAGCCCTGCGTGCAGCAGACCTCCCCGTGGCGACCGGCGTCTTTCGCGCGCACATGCACGTCAGCCTGGTCAATGACGGACCGGTGACGATCATCCTCGAAAAAGAGCCGGGAGACGCCAATGGCTGATGAAACCCAACTTTGGGCATGGTTTTTGTTCAACGCCGGACTCACGCCACAGCGCGCCAAGACGCTCCTTTCGGCATGGGATCAACGCGGCTTGACGCTGCGTGATGCCCTGGCAGCTTTGCCGGCCCAGGCCGCTGCACTGGGGCTGACATCCGAGGAAGTCGCCAAACTCCATCCGCCACAGGAAATGCCGGAAGTCGCTGCCCTGCGCTGGAACGAACCCCTCTACCCTATGGGATTGCATCAATTGCCCTTCAAACTGCGCCCGGCCTTGTTGTTCTATCGGGGCGACGTAAGCCTGCTGATGCGCCCCATCATCCATTTAGCGCCCGGCCCGCTCGACGACGAAACACGAGAACTCCTGCAAGAGACGGTGGGGATTTTGTTGGGGGAAAATCTGTTGCTCGCTGCATTTCGGGAAAGTCCACAGGCGACACTTCTGCTGGAAGAAATGCTCGCCAGCGAGGGGGAAGCGCTATGCTTTGCAAAACAAGGACTTGCCCACTTGAGCCTGCCGGAAGACGAACAGGCGCTCATCGAGGCCCGGCGGCTGCTCATCCTCAGCCCGTTGCCACCCACTGCGCCCCCCACCCCGACCTGGGATGATGTATTGCAGCAGGTCGCTATGGCCGCGGCTATGCGCTGTGTGTATACCGATGCAGCGGTTGCCTCGAAAATCGAGAACCCCGTCAACGCGCTCTTGCTCACCACCTCGGCGGGAACGCGCACGCCCCAGGGCCTCCGCGTCGTCACCGATGCCGCCGAGGCTGCGCTTTGGCTGACAGAACTGCCTGCTCCCCCCGTCGAAGTGACGCAACACCCGGCAGCGATACCATCAGGGTCGTTGGAGCTGGCAGCAGCCCCCCCCACCGATCCCCCGCCCTCTCCGGCAGAGGCATTACGCATCCTCGAACAGGGCGGGCGCGTCCCCGAAGCCTTGAAAAAGCGTCTGTTTAGAAAAGCCTGAAGCGAATCGCCGGACCCGCGGTCCTTGCGGCTAAGCTATGAGCGACAACGCCCGATATGCCGGGCTTTAGCGCACGCCGATCAATGCCACGGCGTCGATCTCATTCCAGAAGCCGGTACGCGACTCATCGAGGTCGATGTTCACACCGATGATGCGCTCTGCCGTTTGGGGCACGGTCACGCTCAACACCCCTGGACACGTCCGATCCGTGTCTTCACCTTCCCAGATGCGCTGCGCCACCCCCGCTTCATTCACCAGCGAAACGCGGAAGATCGCGCCCCGTCCCAGCGTCTGATAGATGCGCACCTCGGTTGCATACACCGGCTGGGCATAGCGCAGGCGCAGCCACTCCACGCCGTTCCCGCGCGCGGAAGCCCAGGCCCGCGAATCATCCGCGCACGCGTTAACCGCCGGCGCGCCGGTCACACGGGTCGCGCTCCAATCGGGAAAGCCGAACTGCGAGCTGGCCTCCGCCGCAATCGCCCACTGCGTCAACACCGTCGGCGTCGGCGTCGTTTGCTCGATCAACGTTTCGGCTCGCTCACACCCTATACACAACCCGGCGCATAGCACCAGGCCCAAAACCATCCACAAGCGTCGCATCATGCCCCTTGCCCCATCTGTCATTTCCATCTGCCGCCAACGCCCCAACCAGGCCAGGAGGTCGAGACGGGCATATTCTACCGCCGGTTGACAACAAAGCAATAGTGCAATTAGCATAGTGCAATTAGCATAGCGCAATTAGCAATAATCTTTGTAATCATTCGCTGTAAGCTTAAATTATTTATTTTGATTACAATTCCATTCTCACCCTTGACCATTGCATCCTTCTGTGCTATAATTTTCCTTAACACAGGAATACATCAAAAGGCTCAGACTCTTGTATCAAGGGTCAACATACTTTGAATAAAGGAGAAAAACCATGTTCCAAGATCGCATCCGAGAAAACTATGAGAACCTCACGCCGGGTTTCAGAAAATTGGCGGATTTTATCATGAACAGCACACTCGACGCCGCTTTCCTCACCGCGACCGAGCTTTCGCGCCGCGTGGGTGTCGATCCGGCAACCGTGGTGCGCTTTTCCCAGGAATTGGGGTATTCTGGATATCGTGAGCTTTCGCGCGAGGTCAAGCACTACGTGCGCGATCAGGTGACGGCGACGTATCGCAAGGCTGGCGAAGCCGAGTCGGTTGAGGCGCTGCTCCACTCGCTCATCGATAACGCCGAGCAGAACATGCAGCATTTTGTCACGACCGATTTGCCCAATGTCGTCAAAGCGGTTGAGATCCTACGGGCTGCGCCGCGCATCTGGTTAACCGGCGAATTCACCGGCTATGAGTTGGCAACTTTCATTGCCAAGAAATTCAACGCCTATGGCGTCCCGGCAAGCGTTTTCTATCCGGGGATGAATGAGACCGCCAGCGTCCTTCTGCAAATGCAGCCCGGTGAGGCGCTCCTAACCTTTGTGGGGGCCGAACCCAACCTCGATACCGGTTACGCCGTCCACATGGCCCGCGAGAAGGGCGTCATAACCATCGCCGTGACCAACTCCGGCGTAGCCCTGCCCGCGCGCAAAGCCGACCTGACGGTGATCGTCCCCGGCAAGTCCCCCATCGGCCTGCCCAGCTTTGGCGCGCTGATGCAGGTCGCCAGCCTTATCTGGGAAGCGGTGATGAAGGAGCGTGTCGAGGCTACCGACCAGAAAATGGAAGACCTGCAGGCCAGTATGGAGGCGCTGCTCCAACTGCGCGCCGTGACTCCAGAGTACGAGGTTGCTACGGCTGGATAGCGCCACAGATTCAAATCATGCAACGGCGTTGCCTTTGTCAGGCAACGCCGTTCGTTTTCGACAAGACAAACGGGATTTCACTCCCGCACCCGGCGCTTCAACCGCGCAGCCAGCGTCTCCGGTTCCGAGCTTGCTGCAGCCTCACGCGCAGGCGGCGAAATCGGCGCGTTGGCGGAAGAAGCACCCCGCAGCTCTGGCGGCTTTTCCGGTCGGATGACTTCCGGCGCAGATGGCGGGGGTTCCGGGGGCGTAACATTCCGCTTCCGGCGCAACGTTGCCGTCAACGAAGCCACCGTCCCTGTAGCAGGCTGAACACCGTGCGAGCGCCGTGGCAGCGCTTTGGGCAGCCATCCCGCCAAGCGCATCCGCACCCATGCGAAGAAACGCACCACATCCGCGCGCGTCAGCGCCAGCCGCCGCCATGCAATGTCCACCGGCCATACCAACGCCGCCAGCAGGACAAGCAACGGCATCAACGGCTCGCCTGTGAGCCGGCCCTGCA
Organism: Chloroflexota bacterium; assembly: GCA_019873725.1. Lineage (GTDB taxonomy): Bacteria > Chloroflexota > Anaerolineae > B4-G1 > SLSP01 > DSWT01. Next base: position 12,356 of record JAIOAS010000051.1, read on the forward strand.
GGTCGTGGACGAAGACCTCGGTCGGAGCCGCAATGCGCGTCGCACCGCCCTGGGCTGCCAGACGCGCCACCGCCACGTCGGCGTCACCCGGCATATACTCCGACGGTGACGGCGCAGCCCATCCCGTCACCAAATCACGATCGCCGTACAGCCGCAATAGCACGGCACCGCGATCCGCCGACGTGAAGCGCCCCTCGTAACGGCCTGGCGCACGCTGGGTCAACGGCACAGTCTGTGCCACCGGGGTCCGCGACGCACTTCCGCCCAAAGCCGGGGAAATCTGCACCTTCAATGACAGCCCATTGACGTAACCACTAGCTGGATCAACCACATCCACGACCACCCGCGCATCATCGCCATCGGGCAGCACGCGGAGCGCCAGGTCGGTATCGGCGGGAGAGGGCAGCACGGCACGCACCACCGCTCCCCAGAAATCGGCGAAACCGTCCCATTCCACCCAACCCGCCGCCCACCGCCCGGTCGCATCCGACGTCCACGCCACGGAACGGCCCAGACCGTACTGCCACACCGCAAGGAGCGGGTCGCCATCCAGAGCTTCCCACACCACCTGCGACGCGGCTTTTGGCGTGGTGGCAACGTACCCGCGCAGCGGCGGCGCTACGGTGATGTCGGCGACGGGCAACCACGGCGTCAACGGCGCGGGGTAGAACGTTTTCTCGACGATGTACGACCGTTTAGCGCGCGCCGTTTCCTCGGTGAAAATCGCCGGCAGGTCGGCAGCGCGCTGCGTCAGGTAAAAGCGCCCATTGCCGATTTCGGCGACGGTCATCAAAAAGGAGACGTCCTGCCCGCTGCCAATCGACACCACACTGACCGTCATCCCCTCCTCCACCAATCCCTGGACCAGCGCAGGGACATTTTCCTGATGTTCGGCGTCCGCGCCATCGGCCAACAGCAGAATATGCCGTTGTTGGCCGGGTGCAAGCGTCACGCCGCGCAGCAAATCGGCAGCGTAGGCCAGGCTCTCGCGCACGTAGATGCCGCCGCCACCCACTTGCAAGCGGCGTAGTTGGGCAATCAGGTTGTCGCGTTCCGTCAACGGAGCCGGCCCAATCGTGTCCGCCGGGCGGTCATCGTAAGCAACGACGGCGAGCGTATCCGTGTCATTCAGCGTCTCCGCGACACGGATTGCCGCCTCTGCGGCCAGGCGAATTTTCGCTACGCCCCCTTCCTCCACCCCCATGCTGCCGGATTTGTCGATCACGACCGCCATCAGCATCGGCGGGAAGCGGGTGGGGTCTTGTACCTGCATCTGCACCGGCAGCACCTCTTCCAGCGGCGTGCCCAACCAGCCGCCGACGCCATAGCTCTGTGGCCCGCCCACCGCCACCAGCCCACCACCCAGGTCGCGCACAAACGCGCGTAGAGCAGTCAGGGATTGTAACGCCAAATCCCGCGCCGGCGTGTTGACCAACACTACGCCCGCATATTGCGCCAACCCCTGTGCAGACAGTGGAAGCGCGTCGGGCGTCAACTGATCGACGGGTAGCCCGGCGCTTTCCAGAGCGCGCACAATGGCCGCGCGGTCTTCCGGCGCCCCCACGACCAGCAGGCGGGGCGCACCTTGCACCAGCACCCAGCCATCCATACAGTTATTTTGGGTAAACGTATCCAGCTTCGGTTCGATACACACCCGCACCGGGATAAAGCCCTGCGTATCCGCCGTAAACGCGAAGGCTACGCCCGTCTCCGTGCCCAGCAGGTCTACCTTGCCGGAGCCGGTTTGACCTGCCGCCGTCCAGGCAAAGCCAATGTTTTGCGGCACATTGCTGCCAATTCGAATCGTCCCCGGGACGCGATCGCCGGGATAGACACGCGCGGGCAGGGACACGTCCGCGACCCATGCCTCCGCGCCCGGCGTACCTGAGCCGGTCTGCACAAGTTGCACATCCACGCCGCGCGCCTGCGCCTCCCGCAATGCCCATGCGCCTGAACCGGAAGTTTCCAACCCGTCCGTCAGCACCACCAGACGGCCCGGCGCGCCTTCGGGAATGAGCGCCAGCGCCAGCCGCACGGCCTCATCAAGGCGCGTTGCATCAATACGCGGTAGCGTCGCCACTGCCGGCAGGGCAGATGCAGTCGAAAGTGGCCGATCCACCCACGCATCCCCGGCAAAAACCACCAGGGCAGCGCGATCCTGGGGTGATTTACGCGCCAGCGCTTCTTCGACAAAAGCCAGTTGCGCCTCCCAAGCCGTCCGCGTGCTGGCCGAGCGGTCCAGCAAGAAGACAACGGCCAAATCGCGCGTCCGCCGCCCGCTGTAGACACCGAACAGCGCCAGGAACAAAAGGCCCACCAGCGCCAATCGCAACAGAAACGGGGGTTTTACCGCAGAGAGCACAGAATCAATGAGATTTTGAATTTTCGATTTTAGATTTTGGCGTTTCGAGGGAGGTGAGTCGACTCGCTTTCGTCGCCAATACGGACCCCACCACAGACCGGCTTCCAGTAGCAGGAGCAGCAGTGCCGCCACCACGCCCCAACGGCTCAGGTCACGCCAGCCGGGGACAGCATCCGCCGGGGGGACAGGACTCTCGCCCACACGCACTTCCCGCGGACGCAGGTCGGTCTCGGCGGCATCCAGCAGGGAGAGCGCCGCGTAGTTCATCACGGTTCCGGCGGGGGTCTCCGCTTCGATGCGGTACAGGCCCGCGGCGGTTTCCGCCGTCAGCGGCATATCCAGCGGCAAGGGCAAGCGGCGATTGTCAGGCGTGATCAAGGTGGCGGCTGTCGCGGTAGCGGGAAGAGGCGGCGACCACGGGCGACCGGATGGCAAGGAGAGCGCCGGCTCCGTCGAAAGTCGGGGGGTCAGCCAGCCCATCAGGTTGGCGGTCAGAATGGGGAAAGCCAGACGCAGCGGCAAATCCGAGTCGCGCAGGTCGAATGACAGACACGCAATGCGCTGTCCAGGTCGCTCAACCGTCCACAGCAGCGGAGCGGTCACCGTCTCGATCAGCACATCCGCATCGGCAGGAAGGGCATAAGCCCGCGCGCTTGCCACGTGGACGTCGGCCCAATCGACGTAGCTGAGCAGCGGATGCGACCACTGCCCGCGCACGGATACCGTAGGCGTTACCACCGCCCCCGCTTCGCCGCAAGGCGAAACGCCGTCGGGCGCGATGAGCCACAGATTGGTCGCCGGCAATGTCGCCGTCACCGGCCCATCGGCCACCACGACGGCATAGTCGGCAGTCTCGGCAACATCCGCCAACGTCGCGGCCTGGGCAAGGTGCAAGTCCGGCAGTGTGGATAGCGCCTGCGCCAAAAACCGGTTGCCCGGCGTCACCAGGAGCGCGTGCCCGCCGTCACTCGCCGCCAGTGTCACCCACGCCCGATCATCAACAGCCAGCGCATCCGTTCCCTCAAGCTGTGCTTCTGCCCACGCCAGAGGAGGGAGGCCATCGAAGCTGAATGATGCCATCCCCCAACCCGGCAAATCGACAACGCGGCGCTCCACCAGCACACCGTCAGCGTAAAGCGCCAACATGCGCGATGTCGCCACGCCGGCATTGTAGACCTGCGCAAAGGCCGTCAGCCCTTCTGCGGTGCGCCGCAGCGCAAAGGCGACAAGACCGGCGTTATCGGCAGAAGCAGCTTGCCCCACGAGGATGAGGCGCACGCTGCCGGAAAGCGCAGGCAAGGCCGCATCGAAAGCAGCGTCGGTCACGAGGAGCGTCGTGACGTCGTCGCCGGTTGCCAGCCCGGAGGCCAGCGCCGCCGCTGCGCGCCAGTCCGCCGGACCATCCACAGGCGCAGCGGCGTCCAGCGCACGCCGCAGCGCCGTGGCGTCGCCGCCTTGCAACAGCAGACGCGGTGTCGGGCCGGCAACGATCAAGGCTACGCGGTCGTCGGGATCAAGCGTCGCCGCCAAATCGCGCAGGGCGCGCACAGCCATGTCGAAACGCGTGGTATCGCCAGAGCCAACGGCGGCTTGCATGCTGGCCGAACCATCGAGGAGTACAATCGTCTGCCCGTGGAACGTCAACGGGGCGGGGACAGCCGGGCGTACCAGGGCGAAGATCAACGCGAGCAATACCAGCAATTGCAGCCAGAGAAGCCAGTTGCGCTGAAGCTTTTGCCAGGGGCGGTTAGCATGGCGGTCGGCGAGGACAGCCTCCCACAGCAACAGGCTCGGCACGGGCACGTTCTGCCGGTGCAGCCGCAACATGTACAGCAGCACAATGGGCGCAGCCAGCAGCAGGCCCAACAGTCCGACCGGATTCAGCAGGCGCATGGACTCCCGTTAGCCGCTAGAATTGCTCGATGAGCCAACCAACCGAATAGGCCACCATCCAAATCAAGCTAATGACGACGAACAAACCGATCAATCCCAAGAGCACATTGACAATGCGCACACCGGCACCTTCTGTGCGGCGGGTCAACCGCGAACCGGCCTGCTCGAAACGGTCCAGGGTGAACAACGTCGCGCCGATAGCGCCACCCATCAACACCACCATCATCGCATTGGCCGGCGGCTGCCAGCCGAGCGACGGGCCGAGTTGCAGCGCGATAGCCGCCACCAGCATGCCAATCGCTGCCCCGGCCAACTGTTTCCCCCATCCGCGCGTTACCGGAGCTTCGGTTTGTTTTTGGCGCTGGGGCGCTTTTGGCTGCGTTTGCTTTGATTTTTTGGTCATTGAACCTCCCCCACAATTAGTCTGGTAGTCGTTAGTCGGATTGTCGGTAGTCAGGAAAGTCTAAATGGGTGTGTTGCATTTCGTTGGGGGCGCGGTCGGAGACCGGCCCCAGCGTGCTCTGGCCGGTCTCCGACCGTGCCAACCCTGGATTTTCAACTCATTTGAAACACACCCAGTCTAAATGGCCGTTGCGCTCATTGTACAGTTGGCGCGAAGAAGGGCAAGTGTGGACTGAACGCTGGCAGCCATCATTCAACATCGACCAGAATACAAGCGAACGCTGCAATTAACAACAAGACGGCCCGAAGGCCGTCTCGTGTGTTGGACTGATAAGGTTTCAGGCAGTCGCACGCGCGAAGGAGTGCCGGTGGTCACGTCCTTCCCAGACGACCAGCAAGGGAACAGCCACGCACAAGGAGGTGAACGTCTCGGAAAGCATACCCACCAGCATCACGGCGATAAAGGGCTTGATCGTCGTCCCGCCGAAGAGCAGAATGGCGACCATGACGAACATCGCATTGAGCTGCGTCGCCAGCGAACGGTGCACAGTTTCCAGCACACTGCGGTTCACGATCAACTCGAACGGCTCGCCACGGTGACGCGGGATGTTCTCGCGGATGCGGTCGAAGACGACGATCACATCCTGCACCGAGAAGCCGATCACGGTGAGTAGCGCCGTCAGGAAGAGCGCATCGGCCTCCCAGCCTTGCAGGATGCCCATCAGCGCGTAAAACCCCAGGGTGATGACAACGTTCACCAGCATCGCGGCAATCGACACGACACCGTAGCGGAAGGGGTTGGGGACCCGGCGGAAGGAGAACCAGATGAACGCCAGGACCGCCGCCGAAGCAGCCAGCACCGCCAGCGCCGCGTACTGCGCCACCTCGGCCCCGACGGTCGGCTCGACCGTGTTCCAGTTCGAGAGGGTGCGGTTGACAAGCCCAACCTGCGTATCAAGATCGTCGAGGATCTTCTGCACTTCTTCGGTCTCAGCAAAGCGCGTTCGCACTTGCCACGTATTGTCGTCTGCCGCGCCAAGTCGCTGCACGATCGGCCCCGTATGGCCATTGTCGATAAAGACCTGGCGGATGGCCGACTCTTCCACCGTTTGATCGAAGTGCAAGACAAAGAGCGTCCCGCCTTTGAAGTCAATGCTAATGCGCAAAGCCTGACCATCAAACAGGATAGCCGAAACCAGCAATGCGACCAGGCTGAGAGCAATCAAAATCCCGGCAATGGTAAAGAACAGGCGTCGATTTTGTACGAAGTTAATCATACCACTCCTCCTACAGCCCCAGCAACCAGGCGTGTTTCTGAATCTGCTCCCCGGCAGCACTGAAGGCCAGGCGAATGAAAGTGCGCGTGACGACAATCGCCGTGAAGAGGTTAATCACCGTCCCAATCGCCAACGTAATCGCAAAGCCTTTCACCAGACTGGCGGCGAAGGCATTGCCGAAGAGATAGAGAATCGCGCAGGTGAGCAGGGTCGCCAGGTTGGAGTCGCGCACCGAAGTCCACGCCCGGGAGAAGCCCGCTTCAGCCGCCCGCTTCAACGAGCGCCCGTGCCGCAGTTCCTCCTTCATCCGCTCGAACACCAGGATGTTTGCATCCACCGCCATCCCCACGGAGAGCAAGAAACCGGCAATGCCGGGCAGCGTCATCGTCACCGGTACGAGTTTGTACAGGAACAGGTTCAACAGCACGTACAATGCCAGCGCCAGATCGGCTGCCAGCCCATTGAGGCGATAGTAAATCAGCATGAACAGGAAAACTACCACCAACCCAACGATGCCGGCGCGCACGCTCTTCTCCACCGACTGCGCCCCCAGGCTCGGTCCAATCGCTTTGTAGCTTTCGATCTTCAGAGGGATTGGCAGGGCGCCGTATTGCAACTGGACGGCCAGTTGGCTCGCCTCCTCATAGGTGAAACTCCCCTCAATTGTGGCCTTCCCGGAAGGGATAGCGGTTTGGATGGTGGGGCAAGAAAGGATTCGCTTATCCAAAACGATGCACAGACTCTCCCCAACGTGGCTCGCCGTATAGCTCGCAAATTTGGACGCTCCTTCGGACTTAAATTCAATGGCGACGAGGGGCTGCGATGTGTTGGGGTCGCGGACGACATAAGCACTGTCCAGATCGCCGCCGGTCAGTTCGGTTTGAAACAGCATAACATCGGTCATTGCAGAAACGCTCTGAATTTCAGCCTCAGACATCAAGTAAGTGGTGCTGATCGGCATCTGCAATTGCCTGATCGTATAGAGCGTTTCGGCTGTCACGCCGGCCGGCGGGGTGACGAATTCCAGCATCGCCGTCTCGCGGATTGTATCGACGGCCTGGGCAGGGTCTGCGATGCCGGGGATTTCCACCACGATGCGCTCGGTGCCCTGGACCTGCACCACCGGTTCGGTCAGCCCCAGCGCGTTCACCCGACTCTCGACGATACGGCGCGCCGTCGCCATTGACTGCGAATCCACCGCGCGACCTTCCGGCAAATCGGCCACCAGCAACACCTGTAAGCCTCCCTGCAAGTCCAGGCCGAGTTGAAAATCCAGGTTCCGCGAGGAAGCCGGTTGCCAGAAAAGCAGGTTTGTGAGCCATGCCGGATGCTGCTGCCAGACAACGGCATAAATCGCCACAGCGGTCAAGAGAAGAATCAACACGAAATTGACAATCGTTCGTCTGTCCATAAACACTCCTGCAAAAAAAGAAGGCCCTCCCCGGAAAAAGCGAGCGCCTTCCAGATGACAACGGAGGGCATTATAGTCCGGCA
>JAIOAS010000051.1:20325-23848 GCA_019873725.1 Chloroflexota bacterium
AATCGGTTCGGACGTGCGCGAGCCGGAAGCGCGCCGTGCCCATTTCACGTACACACGCGTACCGCTACACGGCGTCTTGCAAATCATCGCGCTCATGGAAACCATCGACGCACAACTCCCCCGCATCACCGCCCCTACCCTGCTGGTGCAGGCCCGCCACGATCTGGTGGTGCCGCGTAAAACCCCACAGCGCATTTCCGCCCGGCTCGGCGGGCCGTCGCGCATTTTGTGGGTCGAGCGCGGCGGGCACACCGTCGTTATGGACTACGATCGGCAGGTCGTTTTCGCCCAGACGCAAGCATGGCTCACAAATAACAAATAGCCCCATAGGCGCAAAGTCTGCGCTTGCCCCACAATGCAACTCCCCACCAACCCGCACGTATACTATACATGGTGCATGGGGAGTCACTGCCGTCATACCTGCTTTTCCCAGCAGACGCCGGTGCTGCCACACACCATGCAGCATGAAAGTGGTGCTCCGACTATAAGACTCAGTAGATCTAATTTCGCTTGGTCTGGATCGCCCGGGGATCTGACGATCCCCTTGGAGCATTTTTGGATCTACTGAGACTAACGACTAGACGACTATTCTCAAAGGAGGGTGCTATGTCAAAACAGAAGAGAGCCAACTTAACCACTGGCCTTATGTTGATTTTAATCGGCACAGTTTTGCTGGCGCTGCAGGTGTTTCCCGGCCTGGGCGCATGGTTCAAGTTCACCTTCACCTGGCCGATGATCATCATTTTTATCGCTTTGGCGATATTCATCAGCGGGCTACTATCCGGTGAACCGGACGCGGCGATCCCGGCGTGCATCGTCGGTGGGATCGGCGGTATTCTCTACCTGCAGACGATCGGGGTGCTCACGTGGCAAAGCTGGGCTTACATGTGGACGCTCATCCCGGGCTTCGTCGGCGTGGGAATGTTAATCGCCGGGTTGCTCAACTGGAAGCGCGGACAAATCGGCGAAGGGCTGGAAAGCATTTTGACCAGCGCCGTGCTGTTCACCATCTTCGGCTCGCTGTTCGGCGATATCTTCGGGCACTTCCCCCTCAAGTTCTACCTGCCGTTTGCACTGATCGCCCTGGGCGTGTTCATGTTCATCCGCGCGCTGATTCACCCGGTCAAGCGCACGACGAGAGAGTGAGAAGGCTGCGATGAGACGGTCAAATTTGTGGTGGGGGATTATCCTTGTCTGTGCTGGCGCATTGCTCTTGCTGGATAACCTGGGCGTGCTTGCGCCGCTGAACATCAAGGCTGGGCCACTGATCTTCTCGCTGGCGCTCATCGGTCTGGGAGTCTGGACCCTGTGGGCTGCGCAGCGTCGATCTAGCTTCACAACCGAGGAACTCAACATCCCACTCGAAGGGGAAGAGGCGCACGTCAGCATCGACTTTGGCGCGGGGGAATTGCGTGTGATGGGTGGAGCGCCTGGCGGGATGCTGCTCAGCGGGACGTTCGAGGGCGTCGAATACGACGTCAGCCGTGAGGACAGACGCCAGCGGGTGCGGCTGTCGTCGCCGTCGTTTGTGGGTCCACACATCGGGCCGGAGCAACACCGTAGCTGGACGATGGCGCTCAGCAACGCCGTCCCGGTGACAATGAACGTCAAGACCGGCGCCAGCAGCGCCCGCCTCGACCTGACGGATGTGCAGGTCACCCGGCTCAAACTGGAATCCGGGGCGAATTCCATGCACGTCATCGCGCCGGCCCACGCCGGCTACACTGAAATCCGCGGATCGAGCGGTGCAGCTTCGCTCAATGTCGAGATTCCCGAAGGCGTCGCCGCGCGCATTCGCACGACCGGGGTATTGGCGAGCATTTCCGTGGATCGTGAGCGTTTCCCCCACGTTGAGGGGGAATACCGCTCGCCCAACTACGAGAGCGCCGCCAACAAAGTGGATATCAAGCTTGACATGGGCGTTGGCTCGATCAGCATCCGATAAACGAATGATCACCAAAATGCTTGCGTCGGATCATAATCCGGCGCTCCGAGAACGGCGGAATATGATCCGCCTTAAGCGTTGAAGTAGGGCGTTTTTTGAAGGAGTAAAGCCATGAAAGAAATCGAATCGAGAACGTTTTGGGGTATTCTGTTGATTGCAGGCGGGCTGTTGTTTTTGATGCAAAGCCTGGGGTTGATGATATTGGACAATCTCTGGCCGATCATTTTCGCCGTGCCGGGCGCAGTCTTTCTCTACGCATTTGTCCGGCGGCGCGAGAACTGGTGGGCCGTGATGCCGGGCATGGCACTTTTGGGTATCGGCACGCTGATCGCCTTCGACCAGATTTTCCCCAAAGCCAACGGCGCGTGGGGTGGAGCGATCTTCCTGGGTAGCCTGACGGTGGCTTTCCTGGCGGTGTATCTGCGCACCGGAACCCACGAATGGTGGGCCATCATCCCGGCCGGGGTGTTGGGGACGTTGACCCTCACCACCCTGCTAGAGCCGCTTATGGGCGACGAATTTACCGGCGGGCTATTTATGCTTGGCCTGGCCGCGACATTCGCGCTGGTTTATCTGCTACCGACGCCGGTTGGGCGAATGCGCTGGGCCATTTATCCCGCCAGCATCCTGGGGGGTATCGGTGTGCTCATCCTGCTCTCGGCAACGCAGATTATGCGTGTGCTCGGCCCGCTGGCACTCATCGCCTTCGGTCTTTATCTGATCCTGCGCCACCGCAACGAGCAAGAAGAGAGGAACGATTATGGAGAGCGATAACCGTCACGTTAAATTGGTCGGCCCGACGATTTTGATCGGCATCGGCGTGATCTTGCTGCTGAACAACCTGGGCTATCTGAACTGGAGTTTTTGGGACATCCTGAATCTGTGGCCCATCCTGTTGGTCGCTGCCGGATTGGAACTGCTGGTGGGACGGCGATCAGTGCTGGGCTCGCTCATTTCCGCAATCATCGTACTCGGCCTGATCGCCGGTGGGGTGTGGCTGGTGGGCACATCCGACTTCACCCGCACGACCGCGCAAGCCATCGAGATCCGCGAGCCGCGCGGGAATATCACGTCCGCGCGCGTGGCCCTGTCACCGGCTGCGGCACGGATCAATGTGCAGGCGCTCAACGACTCCGGCAATTTCGTCGAGGCGACGGTGCAGCACCGCCCGAACGAGCGTGTGACGGACAGCTTCACGGCAGGGAACACGGCCCGGCTCAACGTCAAGACAAGTGGGGGCGCAGGCGTGGCTATGGGACCGGGCAGACGCTACACCTGGGACTTCAGCTTCCACCCCGAGGTTGCCCTCGATCTGAGCATCGACACCGGTATGGGCGATGTCAACCTCGACCTGCGCATGCTCACACTCGAATCCGTCAAGGTAAGCGCCGGTATGGGGGCGATCACGATCAGGTTGCCGGAGACGGGGAAATTCGAGGTGAACGTCGACAGCGGTATGGGAACGGTCGTCATCGAAGTCCCCGCCGGGCTGGGCGTGCAGTTACAAACGGAGGCGGCCATCGTCGGGCGCGACCTGCCTGCCGGCTACACGCAGCATAACAACCGTTACACTTCGCC